>URRG01000088.1 GCA_900550095.1 uncultured Oscillospiraceae bacterium | reverse complement strand
TGATGCGGCAAGATTATTCAGCTTTTTTAAAAAGAGGGATCTGAACCTGCACCTCTGCTTTTTCCGCCCAATCCAATAGGGTATTGACTCCGTTTCGGTTGATGGCGGAATCTTCTTTCAGGATCTCTATGTCTTCCTGCATCTGATCCAAGCGGTTCTCCATGCCGTCCAAACGGCTTTCCATGCCGTCCAAACGGCTTTCCATGCCGTCCAAGCGGCTTTCCACGCCGTCCAAACGGCTTTCCATGCCGTCCAAACGGCTCTCCACGCCGTCCAAATGGCTCTCCACGCCGTCCAAGCGGTTCTCCACGCCGTCCAAACGCTTATGTATCGGGGCCAGCTTGCTGTCCATTAATTGGGCAATCGCCTCTAAGTCGCTTCTATCCAGCACTTCCGAACGCCTCCCGTTTATGTACTGCTTATACTATAGCACGCAAAGGAGGTTCGGGCAAGGGGGAGAATTGTCCCAAATTCTTTACCGGCTTACCGGTGAAACACATTGTATACAGTGGTCTTCACCGGGAATCTCGTAACGGCGGTATGGGAGCCGGCTGGAATTTTGTTTTTGTCTATAGAGCCAGTTATTGCATTTTGAGCGGAGTAGCCTTGATAAGGTAAAATATACGATGATCAGGGCAGCAGTATAAAATAAACAGATGGAAAAGCACACCTTCGGATGTGCTTTTCTTTTGGCTGCTTTTTGATTGCCTTCATAATATATAGGATGGTAAAATAAAAAAAGAATTTTGGAGGGGTAGAATATGAAAAAATAAGGCAATTTATAGAAACAGCACGCGGCGATACAATGGATGAGCTATCGCAGAAGGAAATGCGGAAACTGGGTTCTGAAAAAACGGGAAATCACCCAGGAGACGCTCCGTTTTTATACCGGAACCAGCCGGATGATGACAAAACCATACCGAGCGGCGTGCAGCATCCATCTTCAAAGCAGGATATGGGCACGTCTGAAAAAGAGATGTCCCAGGAAGAGCTGGATCGGTATTTGCGTCTTCGGCTCTGCAGCCATATCGTCAGCATCCAAAAGTGCACTCTGTTCCTTGCGATTGTGGCCGCCGTGTTTCTGGCCGTTGGAATACTAATGGGAATCGGTATGGCCGTCAGCAATTTGAGCTGACGTCGTATTTGACAAAGCTGGAATGAAAACCATGTCCTTTTTGGGACGTGGTTTTTTATACTATTTTTAAGGAGGCAGGATATATGGCCGGCGAAATTCTGGATGCTTCCTATGCATCCGCTGAACAGACCATCGACCAAATATACCGGCGGGTGGAGGAGGTGCTCTCCGCTTGGGAAACCGTTGGAAAGAGCGGTGCGCAGGCCGCTTCTGAGCTCAGCGGGAAAATGCTGCTGGGCCTTAACCAGTACCAGCAGGAGCTGGATGTGATAGCCGCCAAGCTGGAAATGCAGCGAAGCCTTGTGTTTGAGCTGCAGAGCGCCTCGCAGCAGCCCTCCGGGGCGGGCTCCGCAGACGCCGCAGCCCGGCTGGAAAGCGAAACTCTCTGCCTGAAAGAACTGGAGCTTCAGTTTGACCGCACCTACGCCGCCCAGCGGGATTTCATTTTAGAGCAGGATAAGGCGGCCCAAGCCCTTCAGAAAACCGCCGCGGAAATGGATCTGCGCAAGGCGGGGGCCAACGCCCAGGCCGGGGCCAACCTGGCGGCCACAGGGCTTGGCATCCTGAATCAGGTAGCCCCCGGGGTTGTGGGCAGCTTAGACAATATCATCACCCAGATCGGGTATATGCGGCAGGCGATGACTTCGGAGGCTTCTACCCCCATGAAATGGGCCACGGGCATCGGCGCGGCGCTGAGCGTCGCCGTGGGGCTGGTGGCCTCCGGCATCCAGAAGATGAAGGAGGAGGAGGAAAAAAGGCAGCGGCTTTTTGAAGAGAGTGTGCAGAAGATGGAGGAATACACAAATGCAATGCGGTTCGCAGAGCAAGCCATGCATATATTGGATGATCAAGCCGCGTCAACAGATAAACTGAAAGAAGCTAACGAACTGTTAGCCAATACATTTCCGGATCTTATTGTCGGGTATACAGAGCAAGGAGAAGCTATATTAGCGTCACGAGATGCGATCAATGAGTATATGCAGGCTGTAGATGAAAAAAATGAACGGGAAAAAGAAAGCATTCTGCTTCTTGGCAAAAACAAACAGGCAGATTATGACAGACTCGTAGATTCTGCTAAAAGATATGGCGATCAGTTGGAACAGATCAATTCTTCAAGCGGCAGTTTGGCTGACAACGTATCAAATCTGTTCGCCGCAAATATGCGGGAAACGGAGATGATGCAGAAAGGCGAATGGTCTCCCTTCGACGTCTTTGGCGGGATGGCCTGGAAGACTGTTTTCGGCGGAGTGGACACAGAATTTGAAAATCTGAACGCACAGATTTCCGATGTGGAAGAAGAATTAAAGGAATACTATTCTATAGCCATAGAGAAAGCTTTTGAACTAAAAGATGTTAATGGAAACGTCATTGGTTCCTGGAAGGATATGTCTGAGGCTCAGAAGGCAGCAGCTAATGAAATTCTCCTCTCTCTGATGGACGATCTCATACAGAAAAATATTACGTTGGAAGAAGCCGTGCAACGAGTGAATGAGGCAGTCAATGACGAATCTTCTATACAGGCATACAGCAATAAAATGCAAAACCAAGCCGCTCTGGAGCGCATTCTGGAGGAATCCTACAGCGGCCGGGCCGCCGCCATGGGCGACCTCACAGGGGCCTATCAGACCCTTGCCGCAGGCGGCAAGCTGGAGGAAGAGCAGATTCAGAGGCTGGCCAACACCTATCCGGTCATCAAGGAATATCTGCAGGAGACGGGGGACCTTGCCCTGCAAAACGGAGCGGTCCTTGCAGAAGCCATGAACAGCATCGACTACTCCCAGCCCATCGGCGAGATCGAAGACCTGCAGAGCGCCTTTGAAAGCCTGGCGGGTGGCAAAGCCATGGACGCCGCCTCCACCTATGAGCTGGTGCAGAAATATCCGGAGCTGGCCGCCTATCTGGCGCAGACGGGGGATCTGACCTTCCAGAACGGGCAGGTGCTGGCGGATCTGGTGCGGCAGAAGAACCAAGCAGTCCAGCAGTCCATTCAAGACGATATCGCCCAACTGGAACAGAATATCGCCACCACCCAGGGGATTATTACCAACTGTGACCTACAGATCGCAGCGATCCAAGCGGCTGCCGCTGCGGCCAGCCTGCTATCTATAGCCGCTCCCCAAACAGAAAAACGGCTCAATGAAATTAAGCTGCAAAAGGACGAGGCCCAGAAAAACCTGGACAAAATGAACCAGCAGATGAACGAATCCAAAGCCGCCCTGGCCGCCCTCAAGGCCGGCTCCAAAACCATCGGGACGGTTTCTTCCTCGAAAAAAACGTCCTCCAAGGCCAACTCCACCCGCAACGAAGCCTATCAGGCGGAGCTGAAACAGATGGAGCACAAAAAGAAGATGGCGCAGCTCTCCTCCCAGGAAGAGCTCTCCTGGCTGGAACGGCTGGGGAAAAAATACAGGCTCAGCGCCGACGAAAAGATGGATCTGGAATACCGGATCTATTCCGTCCGTAAGAAACTCCAGGAAGAGGCGGAGAAAGCCGCCGCAGAGCGGCTCAACGCCGAATACAAGGCCATTGAGAATAAAAAGTCCCTGGATCAGCTCACCTATGAGGAAGAGCTGGCCTGGCTGCAGAAAATCCAGAAAACCTTCCAGATGAACGCCGAGCAGCGGGCCCAGCTGGAAATCAAGATCTACAACCTGAAAAAGCAGCTTCAGGAGCGGGATGCGGAGAGCCTGAACACCATCGGGGACGCGGTCACAGAAGCCCTGCGGAACCAATATGAGCAGCAGCAGGCGGAGGAAGAAAAGCGCATCGACGAGAGTATCCAGAGCTGGAAAACCTGGGAGGAGGAAACCTGTGCCGCCATCCAGGGCCAGATCGACGCCCTGGACGAGCTGGAAAAACAGCAGGAAAGCGAGGAAAAGCGCCGGGAATACGAAAACAAACGGCAGGCGGCGGAGCTGCAGCTGAAATATGAGAAGGATGACTACAACCGCAGGCAGATCGAAATGCAGATCGCCCAGATGGAGGCCGAAGAGCAGAAACGCCTGGAGGAGGAAGCCCGGGAGGAGGAGCGCCGTCGGCTGGAAGAAGAGCTGGAAGCGGCGAAGGAGACCTCTTCCCGGCAGCAGGAGGCCCTTGAAAAGGAAAAGGAAGCCCTCTCCAAGCAGTATGAAGAGCTGCTGAGCGAATTCAATCTGCGGGCCCAGGCGGAAAGGGCCATTATGGAAAGCTCCCAGAAGGAGATTCTGGAGCTGATCCAGTCCTTGACACAGGCTGGGAGATTTTTCTGGATCTGGAAGGAAAGCGGATGGTCTTCGATATCCTGCCGGGGGCGGACCGCTCGGCGGGCCAGACAGAAAACAGCCGGGTCCTCTTCTCCGTGGAATATGAAAGCGCAGAAAGCCTTTCATATCTGCGGGAAACCGGCGGCTATAAAAATCTGGCTTACGCGGGCGGCGCAGGTGAGGATGAAAACCGGCTGGTGCTGAAGATCACAAACGAAGAGGAGGAGCCCCGGGGGCTTTCCCGGTTTGAGACCTTTCTGGACTGCGGTTCCCTTGCTCTCACAGAAACGGATACGGCCCTGAGCCTGCGGGAAGAGGGTCTTCACAAGCTGAAGGAATATGTAAAGACAGAGAGTCTGACCGCCGCGGTTGTGCAGCCAGGCTCTTTTTCATACGGCAGCCAGTGGGATTTGGGCGACCTGGTCACGGTGGTGGACAAAGCCGTCGGCGTTTCCCAGGACATCCGCATCAGCCGGATCACAGAGCGGTATGAGGCCCAAAGCATAGGGGTGGACGTGACCTTCGGCACGCCGCCCGATCATCTGAAAAGGGCCGTCCGCCGGCTGAAAGCTGCTGTAAAATAACAGATCCAATGAAATAAGGAGGAAGCATACAATGGCAGAATTTTCCCGTTTTTTTGACAGCACGCCCAGCGATAAGCGGAGCTACAGCGCCGCAGAATTCGCCGAATTCATGAAAACCTTTTACAGCAACGGCGTGATCTCCGGCGGGGAGAAATTGAAGGTCACAAGGGATTCTGCAACCCTTTCCGTTTCCGTAAACCCTGGGATGGCCATGGTAGAGGGGTATTGGTATAAAAACACAGCGGTTGAGTTCCTGCAGGTCACAGCGGCGGATACCGTGTATCCCCGCATAGACCGGGCGGTGCTCCGGCTGGATCTTTCCCTGGAGGCGCGCAGCATCCGTCTGGCGGTGCTCCAAGGGACCCCCGCCGCCGCCCCCCAGCCCCCGGAGCTCACCCGAAACGAAAACATCTATGAGCTCTCCCTGGCCCAGTTCACTATCCCGGCCAACGCCGTCACGGTGGGAACTGTGACAGACGAAAGGCCGGATTCTTCCCTCTGCGGCGTCAGCCAAGGGCTGTACACGGCGGATCTTTCCGATTTCGACGCCCAGCTTCAGGAACTTTTGGAAACCATGCAGGCGCAGGCACAGGCCGCGGTAGATCTCATCCGGAATATGACCAATGAGGAGCTTTTGGCCATGATCGTAAGCTTCGACGGCTCCGGCAGCGGTATAGACGCCGATAAGCTGGACGGCCAGCATGGATCCTTCTACCTCAATTATGAAAACCTGAACAACAAGCCCACCATAGAATCCCTGGGGGGCCAGCGGCAGCTTCTAAGCGGCACAGGGGCCCCATCCTCTTCCCTGGGCCAGGACGGGGATCTGTATATCCAGTATTCGTAAAAAGGAGGGAAACCAATGGCTGATCTTGCAGCTTCCTATACTATGAGCACCGACCCGGCGATCCGGCATACCGTGACCTATCAATCCTACCGCAGCGGGACTACCATCTACTACCGGGTGAAAATCTCTATAGCTCCCGTTTTCGGGCAAAGCTATTTCGGCTATAACCTGCTGGCCACCCTAAACCTGAACGGGAAGACCGTGGCGGCGGACGCGGTGATCAAGAACGCTTCCCCCAATAGGTGGACAAGCGCGATCATAGTATATCTTCCCTCTTCCTCGGGCTGGTACTCCGTTACAGGGATAAAGAACTCTTCCACTCTGAGCGCGTCCATTTCCTTCCGGAGCTCCCAGACATACGGGACGGCTGATTCAGGCGCCCGGACGGTAAAGGTCCCTGCAGCGGCGCCCCCGAAAGCCCCTTCCATCTCTCTCAGCTCCAAAACCGTGCTTCCCGCCGCCACTGTGCGCATCGGGGCCTCCGGCGGGAGCTGGGGCGACGGCGGGAACGGCTCCTATACCTATCAATACAACAACGGTTCCGGGTGGAAAAGCTTCTATTCCGGTTCCACGGCCAAAACCGTGAATTTCGTGCCCCAGAGCTACGGGGGAACCTATGGAACAGTATTCCGCATCCGGGCCCTTATCCAAAACGGATGGGGACAGAAGACGACGGGGGCGGAAGCTTCTTTTTCCTGCGTATCGAAGGCGGGCGTGCCCGGAAATTTCAGGGCTTCCCCCTCCCCCATGGGCCGGCGGGATACGGTGACCCTCGCCTGGTCGGCCCCCTCAGCGGGCTCCGGAAGCCTGGCGGGCTACAGCCTGGCGGTCCAGTATAACGGCGGGGGCTGGATATCCTTGGGGAAAATTTCGGGAACCTCCTATTCCACGGCGCCCCATACCTACGCGGGGATATCCCTGCGCTCCGGAGGCGTTCTGCGCTTTCGCGTGCAGGCGAAGAATTCCTATGGAGTGCTTTCCGACCCCGCCTATGTTTCCGTGACCGTCCGGGGAGGGAGCTTTTTCTTCAAGCGCGGCGGCTCCTGGGACGACAAAGGTACCCTCTATATCAAAGTAAACGGGAGCTGGAGGGAAACCGACAACATATGCATAAAGATATCCGGCTCCTGGAGACAGCCGTAAAGAAAGCGAAGTGTTTAATATGATCGAAAGGGAAATACATTTGACAGTTGAACGGGACAAGCTGATCCCGGACACAAAATACGCGGGCTTTGCAGGGGAACATCTTGCCACAAGCCTGCGGTTTTCCATCCCCGAGGATTGGGCCCTGGAGGAATCGGTGCAGTACTATGTGGCCTATGAGACGGAGAGCAAAAAGCGCTACCGGACGGAAAACCTCCCCTGGCCGGTGGAAACGCGCATCCCCCAGGCCGCAGCGGAGGAAGGGGCCCTTACGGTGCAGCTCAACGCCGTAAAGGTATTGGGAAACGACACCCAGCTTGTAAAGAGCGCCTCCTGCAAACTGGTGATAGGCCCCTCTGTAAAAGGGCAGTACACAGAAGCGGACAACGCCATGGCGGGCCTTTTAGAGGGGGCCGTGGCGGATTTCCAGGAGGCTTTGGAGGAGCTGAACCAAATCATTTTCAACCCCGACGAGCTCAAGCAGGGCCCAAAAGGGGATCCGGGAGAGCCGGGCCCCCAGGGCCCTCGGGGAGAAAAGGGGGACAAGGGCGACAAAGGCGACCCCGGAGACATAGCCGGACTGGCCCCGGTGGCCTCCTCGGGCTCCTATACCGACCTGACGGATACGCCTGAAATCCCCCAAAGGGCCTCGGATATCCATGCGGCGGACAGCGGCGACTTTGCGAACCATACCGCCGATACGGCCCTGCACAAAACGGCCCGGGATATAAAATCTCTGGAATGGGCGCAAAAATACAAGGGATATTATACAGACAGCGCCTCCCTGAAGGCGGCCCACCCCAGCGGAGAAGCCGGAGACTTCGCGGCGGTTGGAGGAACCCATACCTTTTGGTTCTGGGACGACGCCCTTGCAGCCTGGGTGGATGCAGGCGGCGAAGGTGCCGTTTCCAGCGTCAATACCAAAACCGGGGAGGTCGTTCTGCGGGCGGAGGACATCGCCGCAGCCCCTCCCGCCGGGGAGTCCCTCTGGAAAGATATCCAAACATATCTTGACGGCCTGGATACCCGGGAAAAGGCTCTGGAGGCTTCCAAAGGCCAGCCGGGCGGGACGGCTTCCCTGAACCTTGAGGGGAAGCTGGCCCAAATGCCCGGCGCCTCTGACGTGGGGGCCGTACCGGCGGCGGAAAAGGGGGCCGCAGACGGCCTCGCCACTCTGGACGCAGAGGGAAACCTTGTGCAGTC
>URRG01000087.1 GCA_900550095.1 uncultured Oscillospiraceae bacterium | reverse complement strand
TTCTGTCGAAGCCAAGGTGCTGAAGAACGGCAAAGCCAAGAAGATCACTGTATTTACCTATAAGCCTAAGAAGGGTGAAAAGCGCAAGATGGGCCACCGTCAGCCTTACACCAAGGTGCAGATCGAAGCGATCAACGCGTGAATGGCTGGAAACTCAAAGCATGATCAAAGCTGAGTTTTTCACAGCGTCTTCCGGCGAACTTCTCGGATTTTCCATAAAAGGGCATTCGGGCAGCACAGAGGCAGGAAACGATATCATATGCGCGGCGGTTTCTTCCGCGGCGTACATGACAGTCAATACTGTGACGGATATCCTGCATATAGATGCCCGGCTTGCTGTGGATGACGGATTCCTTCGGATCCATATCGGAGAAGAGGACGCCAGAAGCTGCCGCAGTATTTTTGCGGGGTTCAAGCTTCATATGGTGGGGCTTGAAGAACAGTATCCAAAGAATATAAAAGTGTGTTATACGGAGGTGTAAGGAATGCTGAAGATCAATATTCAGTTATTCGCTCATAAAAAGGGAATGGGTTCCACCAAGAACGGCCGTGATTCCGAATCTAAGCGTCTTGGCGTTAAGCGTGCGGACGGTCAGTTTGTCCTTGCAGGCAATATTCTGGTGAAGCAGCGCGGGACGCATATCCATCCCGGCGAGAATGTGGGAAGAGGTTCCGATGATTCTCTCTTCGCTCTGGTTGACGGCAAGGTGAAATTTGAGCGTTTTGGCCGTGACCGCAAGAAGGTCAGCGTTTACGCTGTAGAGCAGTAAGCAGGCTACTGAATCCCGGGCAGTTTTGCCCGGGATTTTTTTGAAGGAAAAAGAGTTGCAGGGAAGAGGAAGAACCTGCTGATTATAAAAGAAACGGCGGAGTCGAAAACTATGTTTATAGACAGTGCAAAAATCAAAATCAAAGCGGGCGACGGCGGGAATGGGGCGGTTTCCTTCCGCCGTGAAAAATATGTGGCTGCCGGCGGGCCTGACGGCGGCGATGGCGGAAGGGGCGGTAATATCGTTTTCCAGGTGGATGATAATCTCTCCACTCTGGCGGATTTTCGCTATAAGAGGAAATATGCCGCCGCAAGAGGCGAAAACGGCAGAGGAAGCCGCTGCAACGGAAAAAGCGCCGAAGATCTGACTATTTTCGTCCCCCGGGGGACACTCCTGAAGGATGCGGAAACAGGCCGCCTGATCGCGGATCTTTCTTCAGATGAGCCGCAGATTATCGCCAAGGGCGGGAAGGGCGGCTGGGGCAATATGCATTTTGCAACGCCCACCCGGCAGGTGCCCCGGTTTGCCAAGCCCGGCGCTCCCGGGGAGGAAATGGAGCTCCAGCTGGAACTGAAGCTTCTGGCGGACGTAGGTTTGGTGGGATATCCGAATGTGGGGAAATCCACCTTAGTTTCAGTTGTCAGCGATGCAAAGCCCAATATAGCCAATTATCATTTTACCACCATCACCCCTGTTTTGGGAGTAGTGCGCATGGGCGAAGGAAGTTCCTTCGTCATGGCGGATATTCCCGGCCTGATCGAGGGTGCGGGCGAAGGCGTAGGGTTGGGGCACCAGTTTCTCCGTCATGTGGACCGCTGCCGCCTTCTCGTCCATATAGTGGATGTTTCCGGCAGCGAGGGCCGGGATCCCAAGGAGGATTTTCGGATCATCAACGAAGAACTAGCCAAATTCGACCCGGAACTCGCCAAGAGGCCTATGCTGGTGGCGGGCAATAAATGCGACCTTACCGACGACGAGACCGTAGAGGATTTCGGGCGTTTTATCCGGGAGCAGGGGTACGAGTTTTTTCCCATTATGGCGGCTATCCGCTATCAAGTAGATCCGCTTCTCAGCCGGATCCAGGAACTGCTTTCCAAACTGCCTCCCATCCGGCAGTATGAGCCGGAACCGGAGCCCCAGACCGCTGTGGAGGAACTGGGCCGCAACGAGGTGGCCGTTACGGTGCAGGACGGCGTCTATGTTGTGGAGGGCGCTTGGCTTCTGCAGGTGATTCGGTCCGTGAACTTCGACGACTATGAATCCCTCCAGTATTTTCAGCGCGTTCTGATTCAGACGGGCGTCATCGACGCCCTGCGGGACGCCGGTATTCAGGAAGGCGACACCGTCAGCATGTACGATCTGGAATTTGATTTTGTTGAATGACCGGAGGGCTGAAAATGGAACGGTTTCTCGAAACGCCCTGCGATCCCGCTCAGCTTAGCCCGCTTACTTTGGCTTTCATAGGGGACTGTGTGTTTGAGCTTTTCGTCCGGGAGGAGCTGGTGTGCCGCGGCAGCTGCCCGGTAAAAAAACTGCATGGAGCGGCAGTGGAACGGGTCTGCTGTTCGGCGCAGGCCGAAGCCGTAAAACGGCTGCTGCCTGTTTTGACGGAAAAGGAAAAAGAAGTATTCCTCCGGGGCCGCAACGCCCATGTGGGGCATGTGCCCAAAAACGCTTCCGTGGCCGAATACCATGCGGCGACCGGTTTGGAGGCTCTTTTTGGATTCCTTTACCTGAAGGGGGAACTTCTTCGCCTGCGTGAGCTCGCGGCCTTATCGAAAGCGTAAGTGTCTGCGGAACTGTGGGCTCCGGCTTCGGAACGGAAGCGCGTATACAGTGCGTGAATGATAAAAACGGTATAGCCCATAGAGAGCTATACCGTTTTTATACGAAACAGGCGTATATCCCGGATGATAAGGCGGGAAACGCCTGCCCGGCTTTTCCGCGCTGAGCGGAGAATGATGCCTATGCTGTTTAGCGGCAGTTGCTGGAATCGCAGTTCTGAGAATTGCTGTTCTGAGAAGAACGATTCTGGGAGCTCTGATTGGTGCTGTTGGTACTGTTGGAGCTGTTGACTTTATTGGTAGCGTTGGTTTTGTTCGCCTTGTTGGTTTTATTGGTCTTGTTGGTCTGATCCATGAATACTCACCCCCTTTGCGAGTATAGTATGTGGAGCAGAAAACCATATTATGCAGGAAGCAGGTGGAACCATTGAAAGAATTGCCCGCGCCGTTTCTTCATAGAATGCGGGAACTACTGGGAGAGGAATATGATTCCTTTTTGAGCGAATATGAGAAAGAGCCTCTTCGCGGCATACGACTCAATCCTTTGAAATGCAGCGCGGATACGCTGCGGAAATGCTTTCCTTTTTTACAGAAGGAAAGTCCGTATTCGCCGCTTTCTTATGTTTTTTCGAAACAGGACGGAAAAATAGGCCGCCATCCTCTGCATCACGCCGGGGCCGTATATTCGCAGGAACCCTCTGCTGCAGCGGCTGTGACGGCATTGTCTCCTCATCCGGGGGAAAAGGTCTTGGATCTCTGCGCCGCTCCGGGAGGAAAGAGCACACAGATTGCTTCCCTGCTGCAGGGAGAGGGGCTCATATGGAGCAACGAGATCATAAAGAGCCGGGCTCAGGTGCTGCTTTCCAATATGGAGCGGATGGGGGTGCGGAATGGAGTAATTTCTTCCTGCCGTCCGGAACAGCTTTGCGAAGGGCTGGAAGGCTTTTTCGACTGCGTACTGGTGGACGCGCCCTGTTCCGGAGAGGGGATGTTCCGAAAGGACGCCCGGGCTGTGGAGGAGTGGAGCCCGGAGCATTCCTCCAGCTGCGCTGTACGGCAGAGGGCGATTTTAGAAAGCGCCGCCAAGGCACTGAGGCCGGGCGGACGGCTTTTGTATTCCACATGCACCTTTGCGCCGGAAGAAAACGAAGAAACTGTTCTGGCTTTTCTGCGGGCGCATCCTTCCTTTGAGCTTTTGGATACGGGTCTTTCCGCGGGGCGTCCCTCTATGGGAAAAATGCGCAGGATCTATCCTATGGATGGGGGAGAAGGACATTTTGTGGCCCTTATGCGGAAAACAGAGAAAACAGAAGGGAAAGAAAAGAACTGTCCGCCGCCGCTTTACAGGCCTGGAACGGCCTCCATGGAAACAGCCGCAAAAGCCCTTTGGAACGAGCTTATGAAAACGCCTTTTCCCGGAAATTTGGAGCAGCGCGGGAATTATCTCTATATTCTGCCCAAGGGAGTACCTGTTTATAAAGGGCTGGGCGTTTTGCGGGCCGGTGTGCAGGCCTTTGAGATAAAGGGGACCCGTCTGGAACCCTGCCATCATCTGTTTATGTCCGCTTCGCCGGAGGCTCTCCGAAGCAGGGTGGAGCTTCCCTGGGACGCACCGGAAACAGCGGCTTTTCTCCGCGGGGAGGAAATCTCTGCCGCCGCCTCTCTGAAGGGCTGGACAGGCGTCTCAGTAGAAGGCGTCATGCTCGGATTCGGGAAGGCTGGCGGGGGAAAGCTGAAAAACAGATACCCTAAAGGGCTTCGGAATCATGTATAATCTGCCGATTTTTTTTGAAACGTCTCACTTTGCAGTAGTGCTGTCTTGAAAAGAGATAGGTTTGGTGCTAAAATAAAACAAACCACAGGGTAAAACTTGCGGCTGAATACTCTGAAAGAAGGCTTTCCAAATGCAGGAGATCAAAATTGAACTGACAAAGAATCCCCGGAAGAAACCCGCTCCCGGCGATCCATTGCCGTTCGGAAGAATTTTTACCGACCACATGTTCTTGATGGATTACGACGAGGGGCAGGGCTGGCACGACGCCAGGATCGTTCCCTATGGCCCCATTCCTATGGAGCCTTCTTGCATGTGCCTCCATTACGGGCAGTCCGTCTTTGAAGGCATGAAGGCTTACCGTACCGAGGACGGAAGGGTGCTTTTGTTCCGTCCCGAAAAAAACATGGCGCGCCTGAATACTTCCAATGAACGCCTCTGCATTCCGCTCATCGATGAAAAGTTTGCGGAAGAGGCTATCAAAAAACTGGTTTCCGTCGATAAGGATTGGGTTCCCAGCGGAGAGGGCACTTCCCTTTACATCCGTCCCTTTATTTTGGGGATGGATCATCACATCGGCGTACATCCTTCCAGCCACCTGCTCTTTATTGTGATCTGCAGCCCCGTGGGGGCATATTATCCCGAGGGACTCGACCCTGTAAAAATCTATGTGGAAAAGAATTATGTCCGCGCGGTCCGCGGCGGTATGGGCTATACCAAAACTGCCGGCAATTATGCGGCTTCCCTGAAGGCGCAGGATGAGGCCGAGAAGCAGGATTATACCCAGGTCCTCTGGCTGGACGGCATCGAGCGCAAGTATATTGAAGAAGTAGGCACTATGAACGTCTTCTTTGTGATCGATGACGAAATCGTCACCCCTGAGCTGCAGGGATCGATTCTGCCCGGTATCACGCGTATGTCCTGCATCGATCTGCTCAAACATTGGGGCATGAAGGTGACAGAACGGCGTTTATCCATCGACGAGGTGGCGCAGGCCGCCCGCGACGGCCGGCTGAAGGAAGCCTTTGGCAGCGGTACGGCAGCGGTGATTTCTCCCATCGGCCATTTGAAGTGGGGCGATGAGATTATGGAAATCAACAATGGAGAGATCGGCCCCATTTCCCAAAAGCTCTATGATACCATTACAGGCATCCAGTGGGGCAAAATCAAGGACGAATTCGGCTGGACTGTAGAAGTCGAATAAAAAACTGTTATGTTTTTCAGGCGCGGAACGGGCCGTTGGCTGGCTTCCGCGCCTTTTTCACATCATTCGGATGAACAGGAGGGCGGGGATGCGCAGGATTTCATTTATTGTGCCGCAGGAATACGGAGGAGCTATGGTAAAGTCCTTTCTTCGAAACGGGCACGGCGTTTCTGCCGGGATACTGGCCAGGGCCAAGCGTCTTCCCGGAGGAATCCTTGTAAACGGAGAGGAGTCCTATGTTGTGCGTGTTCTCTGCGCAGGGGATATCGTGAGCTTTCCGGCGGAGGAAAAGCCTTCTGCGGCTCTGCCTGTCCCGCTGCCATTGGACACAGTTTATGAAGATGAGGATTTTCTTGTTGTGGAGAAGCCGCCTGCCATGCCGATGTATCCAACTCCCGGCCATGACGCGGACAGTCTCATGAACGCCGCGGCCTGGTATTTCAGGAACAAGGGGGAGACGCCGGTTTTTTATCCTCTTTACCGTTTGGACAGAGACACTACCGGTCTGGTACTGTTGGGGAAGAACGCCTATGCGGCTTCTGCTGCGTCGGGCACTGTTCAGAAGGAATATGAGGCCTTTTGCAGAGGGATCATTCGGGGAAAAGGAAAAGAGGAGGGCCCTATCGGTATCCTGCCCGGCCATAAAGTCCAGCGGTGCGTTTGTCCGCAGGGGGAGCCTGCCGTCACATACTGGGAAGCGCTGGAAAGCGGGAACGGCCTTTCCCTTCTCCGCTTTTCCCTGGAGACGGGCAGGACGCACCAGATCCGTGTGCATATGGCCCACAGGGGGAACCCTTTGGAAGGGGACGATTTTTACGGCGGAAGTCTGGAGTATATAAGGCGCCAGGCCCTGCACGCCTCGAGGCTCGTTTTTTACCATCCTATTAAAGAAAGGCGGATGGAGTTTCTATCTCCGCTGCCGCCCGATATGAAGAGAGTACACAGAATCCTGAAGGGTTCAAAATGACCAAAGCGGCTCCGTACTTTTCCATTTTCTTCGGCAATTTCATAAATATGCAGTTAAAATGAAATCAACCTTGAAAAATGTATATTTATGCGGTATAATACACTCAAATTGATGAGGGCTTTTTGTATCCAAAAAGGGGATAATAATGAAAAGAATCTGCGGGGCATCTTCTTTTCATTATTAAGGTTTTGAAAGGGATACTAAAGGGCCCGCACGGTACATTTTGGAGGGAAAACAGTATGAAAAAAGGTTCCAAGCTTGCGGCCCTTGCATTGGCTGCTATGATGACTGTCGGCTGTGTGGGATGCAGCAGCAGTATTACCACTGTGGAAGGCATTCAGAATGCGGGCGTTCTGAAAATGTCCACCAATGCGGAATTCGAGCCCTTTGAATATCGGGATGGAAACGATATCGTGGGTATCGATATCGATATTTCCAGGAAGATCGCTGAGAAGCTCGGCGTAGAGCTGGAAGTGGAAAGCATCGAATTCGATTCCCTGGTTCCCGCTCTGCAGAGCGGCAAGGCGGATATGGTGGCCGCCGGCATGACGGCGGACGAGGAACGCCGGAAGAATGTGGATTTTTCTGAAAGCTACTATGATGCTTCCCAGGTAATCATCGTGGCAAAAGACGGCGATATTGCTTCTCCGGAGGATCTGAAGGATAAGACTGTCGGTGTGCAGCAGGGAACTACAGGCGATAAGTACTGTACCAATGAAGATGGGAAAAGCGAATATACCGTTGGCGAGGTAAAGCGCTACAGCAAAGGTATGGAGGCTGTTTCCGACCTGCTGGCAGGCCGTATCGATGCTGTGATCATCGACAGCTTCCCGGCTGAGAAGTTTGTAGAGAAAAATGCGGATGCACTCAAAGTGCTTGATGATGTGCTGACGGAAGAGGAATATGCTATCGCGGTGCGCAAAGGAAGCACGGAATTTCTGGAGAAAGTGAATGAAGTGATCCGTGAACTGAAAGAAAGCGGAGAGCTGGAGGAAATCGTTAATAAATATTAAGGAACCCGCTGAGCGTATATATTGATATATGCGCAAAAGCGGAATCGGGCGGGCGGCCCTGACCGGGCTGTCTGTCTTTTTCCTTTTTCAGCAATAAAAAGGAGGAAAGCACATGGAGCAATTTTGGGCCTCTGTGCAGATGTTTTTCCAAAACCTGGGGCAGCGGCTGTATGACTCCTTTATTTATAAGGATAGATACATGTATTTGGTCCAGGGCCTGGGAAATACGCTTCTGATCACTCTTGGGGCTGTTTTGATCGGCGTGATTTTGGGTACGCTGGTTTCCCTTGTCCGTATCGTGCATTCGCAGAACCCCAAAAAGCTGCGTTTTTTAAACGGCATATGCGGCTTATATCTGACTATTTTCCGTGGGACGCCTATGGTCGTAATAGTGATAGCGGTGCGGGCATTTCATTCTGCGGCAGGCCTCCTCGGACACGCAGGCCGGCACGCCCTTGGAGTTGCCTGCAAATACCACGGTCGGGACCGTAAACTGCTCCACATAGCTCATGGTGTCCGTGTGGCAGGTGTCCAGATGCAACTCGATGCCGGTCCAAGGCATGGTCAGGCTGATCTCTTCGGTGATCCATTTTTCATCCTCCGGGGTCAGCTCCCTGCAATCCACAGTGTCGAAGAAATACCGGTGATACTTGTCCGGATCCGTGAACCAGAGGCTTCTGCC
>URRG01000086.1 GCA_900550095.1 uncultured Oscillospiraceae bacterium | reverse complement strand
TACGGCAGGCCGGCGGCAAAAAGCCGCCCGGGAATTCACCCTATGGGGGCTCCCTTTCCTGATTCCGGCGGTCTACCGGTTTCAGCAAGGGATCGTTTTCGATCTTTTCGTTTTTCCGGACGCAGACAGGATGCGGGATTTTTACGAAACATACGGCCCCTTGGAGGATTCCCTCTCTCCCGCCGCCCTGCGAAAGCTGGAGGGAGAACATCCCTGCCCCTCTCCCGCTCCCAGAGAAATCCGGATAAATGGGCTCCCCGCCGAGGAATGGGATGCCCAGAGCTTTCTCTATATGAATTGGGCGCCGGAGAAAAACTCCCCCAAAAAGCTGTTGGAAAAGACCTACGGAGCCTTCCTGCGGCACATCCCCTGCTTTTCCTGTCAGCGTTTCCGCGTACCCTTTCCGAAATCCCTGCGGAAAACAGGGATCCAGGGCAGGCTTTTCCCCTCCCGTGTGCTTTCCCTTTCTATGGATTTTTCTCCCCGAGAGGGCTTTCTTCCTCTGGAACTGGAATTTCCTTTGGACGAAACAGCGAAAAATGGAGGCTTTCAGGAATTTACCTTTTCTCACCCTAAGACCGGTGCGCTCCATACGCTGTACCTGCAGAAGGCGCCTCCCGAAAAACTGCCGGGACAAGACCTGTGGAGTTTTCCTGTAGCCTATGAAACGGTCCCTCCCCTGCGGGAGGGGGAAGAACTCTGTTTCGATTCCTCTGTGTCCATTCCCAAAAAAAGCGAAGATTTTTCCCCCGACTCTTCAGCGGCTGCTTCCATAGGTATCCTCGGCGGGGCAGACGGCCCTACTGCTCTGTTTCTCGTCTCTTCTAAGTGCTATTCCGGACCATCCGACGGCCCCTCTTCGGGCCCCCACGGCCTGCCTCTGCGCTATGCTTTTACAAGACCGGCGGAGCGCCCTGCAGAGGCGGCATATTGCGTTCTTTCCGGCATAGCCTGCCAAACGGAAAAGGAGAGGACCGTAACCTTTTCTTACTGAATTCTTTAGGCTGCTTGCCATACAGGAACGATATCCTCCGCATAAAAAGCTCTGCTTCCGCCTGTGCAAGATCGTTTTCTGCAAGCTGCAGAGGGAGCCGTAGCTTCCCAAAAAGTATAAGATTCTGAATTCCGGCGGCCTCGCCGTATAGGAAAACCGCCCTCATCCATTCACGGATAGAGGGCGGTTTTCGTCTGCCTGGGAAACTTCAAATAGGGGCTCTGCCGGGACGCTTCAGCGTTTTTCTCTTCCCTCATTGCCTTCTTCCGAATGCTCTGTCAGAAAATACACAACCGAAACGCCGAAGTAATTCGCAAAATTGCAGAGTGTCTCCAGAGTAGGATTCCCACTGCCTCTTTCGATCTTTCTCAGATGCGCGGGACTCATTTCCAAAGTCAGCGTCAATTCATCCTGAGACAGACGGCGGCTCGAATGTTTCCTGCTGAAACTCTTCTTTCTCAAATCCTTGAGATTTTTGCCGATCAGCTCTTTCAATTCGTCGAGTTCCATTGAGGATACCTCCTTTCTTTGTTGAAGATATCCTCACGGTAATACAGTTTTTTGGAATCTCAAGACTTTAAAAGATCGGTTTTTGATTTTGAGTATCTATATATAAAATTATTAGTCGAATTTATTCACTATTTAAACACATCTTATACCTATTTGTACTTGACAGATACGTTTTTTTGTTCTACACATAATATGGTCCATGTTCCGCCCGTCATTTCAGATGCTGTATAGCCTCATACCGGACCGGATAGATTTTTAGGCGAAATATGGGTTCTTTCCATATTGGATTTGTTCAAAAACGGGAAACAGTTTGATACTTTAAAAAACCTGAATATAAAAAGAGACGCAGCGTAAGCTGCACCTTTTTCACACAAAAGCAAAGGAGCCCTCCAGATACCTCCCTTCTACAAAAAACTTACAATCTTAAAATATATAGAATCATTTTGAGAAATCAGAAAAACGGCCTTCATTCATTTGAGGTTAGACCGTTCTTTTGTTTTATTATTGGAACAAAAGTCTTTTTTCCCATTTATGGATCGACAAAAAAAGAGTAAAATTAACACAGGATAATGCAGGCCGTTTCCAAGAGACCGTATAATAGCAAAAAGGGAGGAATCATATTTTGCAGACACAACAATTTTTTCAGGAAATACTGCGCCTGCCGGATGGACCCCTGCTCCAGTACATATGCAGTATCAGCGCCAGCCGCAGGTTGAAAAAAGGAGAGATTCTGTTCCGGCAGGGAGAAACCCCTACACAGGCGGTCTTTCTTGTAGAGGGCCTTTTAAGAGGCTTTTTTATTGATAAAAACGGAAAAGAAATCACAGACTGCTTCTGTTATCGCTGCGGCGACCCGGCGGTCCCCAGCGTCCCGCTGGACAGTCCCGCCCAGCTCACACTGGAAGCTCTTCGGGAAAGTCTGGTGCTGTGTTTTCCCATGAAAGAAATCCTCAAGCTGTTGGAAACACACATGCCGCTGGCGCAGCTGCATAATCAGCTTCTCCAGGAATCCATGTACCGGCATGTGGAAATCAAAAAAGCCCGGTATCAATATACAGCCATGCAGAGATACCAGTGGTTCCTATCGGAATATGCTCCCATAGCCCAAACGGTAAGCAATAAATATATCGCTTCCTTTCTGGACATGACCCCCGTTACGCTGAGCAGGCTGCGCGGCGCTATACGCAGAGAAAAAAATCCTCACAGAGCGTAGCGCAATGCCGCAGCTCCACACCTGGTATAGATCCCGTATAATATGCAGCTATACAGCGCAGAACCTTTCGATATGCCGGCGCTGGGACCTGCAGATTGCCGGCAAAGCCAACATACATATACCAAACGCAAGAGAATATAAAGGAGGACTCTATGTTTTGCATGAAATGCGGCGCAGCAAATCCGGACAGCTACCGCTTCTGTCAAAAGTGCGGCGCCCCCTTACGGTCTGCAGAGGAGGAACCCTTCTCCTCTGAAACTGCAGAATACCGTGATACAGCCGCGCCTTCGTCCCTCGTTTTTCAGCCGCAGGAAGATTTTCCCGGCAAGCGCCGTAAAAAGCGCGTATGGCTCTGGCTCACTATAACCGTCGTTCTGCTGGGAGCCGTAATCGCAGGATGCATCTTCGGCGTAAACGCCTATCAGAGCCACAGATACCAGGAACAGCTCTCTCTGGGTGAAAAATATGCAAAAGAACTCAACTATGAAGACGCTGTAGTCGCTCTGAACGCCGCTATCGAAATCGACCCGAAGAAACCGGAGCCGTATGTCCTTCTGGCCGACATATATATCGCACAGGGAGAATACGAGAAGGCCGAGGCTATTCTGGAGGAGGGCTATAAAGCCACCGGAGGCGCGGAGAGCATACGGGATAAACAGGAAAAACTACCGGATAATTCCCCCGGTCTGAAAGAGGAAGAACTGGAATGGGTAATAGAACCTATATGGGAATATGATGCAGTGGCCCCCATCCCCGGCTCCGCCTTCAGCGATATCGAAGGCGATTTCGCCGATGGAGAGCCTCTGTTTCCCGAAGAAGAGCATTCCCCCTTCTGTGAAATGAGCTTTTCTTCCTACTCCAATCTGCCGGAATACTACGCCGTGAAAACCGGAGAAGAATGGCATGTTTTCCATATGCCCAGTCAGACAGACACCGTCCAGCTCGAAAAAGAGGGAAAAGTCTCCGTGCTCTTCCCTTACAGGCATGACGCTACGGGGATCGATCTACAAGGCGATTCCGTATATGTAAGCCCCCATTCTCTGGAAGAGCCCTGGGACGTGCTTCTTACATCCGGCAGAATCGGAAAGAGAGCAGAGCTTTATTGGGATGTCAACAGCGGGGATTCCTATTTCTACTCCGCTTCTCCATACCATTTGGAAACTATAGAATCATTGGGGCTCCATAAACCCTATCCTGTGAAACAGATTGATCTCGATTCCATCACTCTCCCGCAATCGGACGCCAGCTCCCCGCGGACTCTTGATGCAGGCCCCGGAGCCTCTGAGCTTCTTCACACATGCAATTTACCCGGAGGCGGGCCCTCTGCCCGTCTTGACTCCCTCTTCTGTGCGTATATGCAGAATTCCGCATCTGAAATCATTTCTTGCTCGGGAGAAGACTATGATCCTTACGCATATGTTTCTCCGGAAGGAGAACAAATCACCGACTTTATCTACACATTCGCAGACAGCTTTTCAGACGGACTGGCCGCCTGTTCAAAAGAAGGCCAGCTTTGGGGCTATATCGACGAAAAGGGGCAGACAGTCACAGAAGAAACGTATAGCTCCCTTTGGGATACCGACGGAGACGGCATAGCCGATTCTGCATACCCCTGTACCGACGGCACTATGGTAGTTCTGATGAACGGCGAATACGGCCTCCTTTACCGGGATGGAAGCATTCTGATTGCCTTCGGTGAATTTGAGGCTCTTTCTCCATCCTGGAACAACCAGCTCTGGGCCAAGCAGGACGGAAAATGGGGACTCATCGATCTGAACGATGCCAAGAAACAGGCCGGGCTGGATGTCACGGAACAGGATGAGCCCCCGCAAGAATCAGAAGAAACCATAGATTCTGTGGAATATTCCATTGAACGCGATGACCGCTCCATTCGCGACGCAGAAGGGAACTCCATATTCGACGTGTATTTTGATACGGTCGTGATAGAAGGAAATTCTTCGGTGTGCAATACGATAAATCAGCAAATAGAAAAAGTAAAGGACAGCTTCTTTACGGATATCGACCCAACTGTCAAAAGCCAGACGGAAGCTGCAAAGGAAGCCTATGACCGATTCGGTGCGTTTCGATGCTCCGCCGAACCGGAAATAATGACCAACGGTGATGGGAGCCTGAGCATCCGCTGGCTTACGTATTCCTATTTTGGCGGTGTTGGCGTAGGAGGAGCCCTTATTTCCAATTTTGACTTGAAAACGGGGGAACTTCTGGAGCTGGAAGACCTGTATTCCATTGCGGGAACGGAACTGCGGGAATATCTGCAGCAGCAATGTGTAGAATATGTCAACCAGCATCCGGAAATAGCCTGGTCTGATTTTGGGGAATATGCGGCAGAGTATGTCATTGACCATGCCTCGCTGGAACAATATCCCTTTTATATTCAAAATGGGATGGTGTATATACAATTCGATCAATACGAATTGGCCGCCGGCGCTGCAGGCAATATCAGTATCCCGTGCCCTATTATATGAATTATTTTCCCGTGGCGTAAGCGGCGTAATATGCGTCTTAAAAAAACCCGAAACCTCTGTCTTTTTTAATCAGGCAAAGGTTTCGGGTTTTTGCTTCATATATGCAGTCAGATTTTGTGCTTTATTTGCCCGGCATGGCCCTCAGGCGGGATTCGTCCAGAAATTCCACCTTATCGCAGCAGATCTCCCGGGAATAAACCTGCCGGGGCATTTTATACCGCCCATAAAAAATATATAACTCCCCTTTGTATTCCGTTATGCATGCATGGCCCGTGCAGAGTCTCTCCCCCTCTCCCCGGAGCAGGATGTTATCCAGCTCCCCGTTTTCATCCACAGGCTGGATATAGGGGCCCTCCACCCGGTCTGCCCAGGCATACCGCACCCTATAGCGGGGATCCCGTACGTCATAGATGCTCCAGCTCAAAAGATACCGGCCGTTGACCTTGATAAGATCCGGAGCCTCGTTATAAAGTGTGATATCAAAGGTGTTTTCGTTCCGGCTGCTCTGCCAGTAAAAATGATCGGAAAGGGAAATGGGTTCCCCTATGAACTCCGCCGAGTGGGGAGTGAGCTTCATTTCCACAAAATAGCACTTTCCCTGGCCGAACACCAGATATACCCGGCCGTCGTCATCCACAAAGAGACAGGGGTCGATGGTCTGGAAGCCATACTGCTCATAGGCCACAAGAGGGCGGCCCAGAATATCCCGAAAAGCGCCCATAGGGCTGCTGCTTACAGCGATTCCGATCTGCTGGTCTGCACAGAAGCAGAAATAGTAGTGATCCCCCACTTTGGCCATGGTGGGGGCCCAGGCCTTTTCCTTTGCCCAGGAAACATCGTCCAGGTCAAGGATCGTCTTCGGCTGGGACCAATGCTGCAGATCCCCGGAATGATAGCACTGGAACACATGGCGCCCAAGCTGCGGATTTTTACAGGTGGGAACAAGGTAATAATCCTCTCCATCCTTCAGCACATAGGGATCTCCCGCATCATCGTAAAACAACGGATTTTTCATATACATTCCTCCTCTTTTCCGGCAGAACGCATCTTCTGCCGTTCTTTCCTCTTTCAAGACGGGGATATCCCGGTTTATGCCCGCACACTGCCCGGCTAGGGGTAGTTTTTATTCCTTGACGGAGCCCAGAGTGATCCCCTTCACAAAATATTTCTGCATGAACGGGTAAATCGCCAGGATCGGCACTGCCGAAACCACGATCTTTGCGGCGTTAAAAGTCCTTTGAGACATTTTTTCCGTGAGCTGTTCCGCCGTCAGATTGGTTTGAGAGAGATCCGAAATACGCACCACCAGAGACTGAATATACGTCTGCAGGGGCACCTTTTCCGGGGAATTGATCAGCAGCATGCCGTCGAAGAAATTGTTCCAATGGTTCACCACGCTGAAAAGCGTGACAGTAGCAATGGCGGGAAGAGACAGAGGCACGTAGATTTTAAACAGCAGCCCCAGAGCCCCCACCCCGTCGATGGAGGCCTGTTCCTTCAGCGCCTTGGGGATCCCGCGGAAAAAATTCATCAGAAGAATCACATTGAAAACGGGAACGGCCCCCGGCAATACCAGAGCCCAGATGCTGTTCATGATGCCTGTATATTTGATAACGAAATACCAGGGCACCAGCCCTGCGTTGAACAGCATGGTAAAGACCACCAGCCACATATACCGGTTGCGGGAGGGGAATTCCTTCTTTTCCAGCGAAAGGGGAAACGCCATGAGCAGCGTCAGGATCAGGTTCAGGCCGCCGCCCAGCAGAACCCGCTTTGTGGAAACCCAGAAGGAGGCGAAAAAGCGGCTGTCCGCCACCAGATATTCATAAGAGGACCATGTGAAATTCACAGGCCAGAGCCCTACCTCCCCCGCCAGGGCCGCCTGCTTGTCGCTGAAGGAAAGGGCCACCACATTCAAAAGGGGCAGAAGGCAGATCACGGTGAGCAAAAGGAGTATGAACAAGACGACCGCATCAAAGATCCGGTTTTCCCATGATTTATATTCAACCATATGCGAACCCCCTCCTTTCAGAAAATCCGGTAGCCCGCAAAGCGGTCCGCCAGCTTATAGGAAACGATGATCAGAATAAAGCTCACCACAGATTTCATGAGTCCTACCGCGGTGGCCAGGGAATACTGGGCACTGACAAAACCTGCTCTGTAAACATAGGTGTCGATCACATCGCCGGTGGCATACACCACAGGGCTGTAAAGATTAAAGATCTGGTCGAAGCCTGCGTTGAAGATATTGGCAATGTTCAGCGTAGCCACCAGAACGATGGTGGGCCGGATGCTGGTGAGCGTAATATGCCAGATCCGGCGGAGCCTTCCCGCGCCGTCCATGGCTGCGGCCTCATAGAGCTCCGGGTTCACGCCTGCCAGAGCGGCGATGAACATAACGGCGCTGTAGCCGAATTCCTTCCACACATCCGTGGCCACGATCACGCCCTGGAACCAGCTGTTGTCGCCCAGGAAAAAGATGGGTTCCCCGATAAGATGCAGGTTCATGAGAACCGTATTGACCAGGCCCGTGGGATCCAAAATATCCCGAAAGATCGTGGCCAGAATGACCCAGGAGAGAAAATGCGGCAGATACGCGATCGTCTGAATCGTTTTCTTCAGCCATAGATGCCGCAGCTCATTGAGCAGCACCGCAAAAAGAACGGCAAAAATCAGATTGAAAATGATCTTCGAGACGGCTATCACCAGGGTGTTGGAAAGGATGCTCCACGTATCCGGCAATTGGAACATAAACTTGAAATTCTCCAGCCCCACCCATTTGGAGCCGAAGAAACCCTTCGCCGGGACAAAATCCTGAAATGCGATCACAGAGCCGAACATGGGGGCAATATGATACACAAGCAGAAACAGAATCCCCGGCAGAAGCATCAGGTGGTAGGGAAGCGTCCAAATCCGCTTCCTCTGCCTTCTGCCTTTAACCTTTGTCAATGACCTCAGCCTCCCTTACAGAAAGCCGGCCGGCGTCGGAACCGGGAATTCCCTTCCGCACCGGCCGGCC
>URRG01000085.1 GCA_900550095.1 uncultured Oscillospiraceae bacterium | reverse complement strand
GAGTTCTGGCGGGCGGAGGATAAATCCGCTTTGTGGACGCTCTCCGTGAGCCGTAACTGCTTTTTTGTTAAGGGCGAGGCCGTGCACCCAGATTGGACTGTGCAGACCACAGAGGCCGCCTATGACGATGTATACAGCATCACAAAGGTGGACTTCAAGGACTTCGGCGGCGGAATGGCCCACTGGGAAGTTGGTGGTGTCTGATGCTGAAATTCAGCGTCCGTACCGAAGGCCTGGAGGCTATCAAGGACAGGCTGGCCGAGGGGTGTACAAAAGCGGAGCATACTGTGGCGCTCCAAATCCGAAAGGACACGTCGCCGTATGTGCCTGCTCTGACCGGATCGTTGGATAAACGGACGCGGGTAGACGGTTCAGAGGTGATATACCCCGGGCCTTACGCCCGTTATCTCTACTATGGGAAGCTCATGGCCGACCCGGAGACCGGCAGCAGCTATGCGCCAAAGGGCACGACCAAAGTCCTGACAGACAAAAACCTTGTATTCAACAAAGCCATGCATGCACAGGCCCAGTCCCACTGGTTCGAAGCAAGCAAGGCCGAAAACCTTGAGAAATGGGTGCGCACAGCGGATAAGGCGGTGAAGCGTGATCTCTGAAAAAAAAGAAAAGCCCCGCATGCTGGCGGCGGCGGCGGAAGTGGATAAAATTTCCCGCTCCATGCTGGTGTGGGCCAACACTTTCCCGGAAAAACCGGTGGACATCATCAAGTATGAATTCCTGACCGCCGGCCAGGGGGATGAAGTCGGGATGGCCCTATCTACTATACAGGGAACCTATATCACGAAACGGTTCATACTGGGCGGTTATCAGGCAGAGTATCAGTTTAAGCTCATTTACCGCATCAACCCCGGGCGCAGCAACGACAAGCGTCTGGAGGCGGACGAGATGCTGAACCACTTCGGCGACTGGGCGAGAAAAAATCTCCCTGATTTGGGAGAAGAAATCCGAGCGCTTCGAGTGGAGCCAACAACGCAGTCCTCCAAGTTTGCCGCCTATGAGGACGGCTATGAGGACTACCAAATTCTGATGAAGCTGACCTACGAGGCCGGCGTATGAAAGGATGAAACCTATGGCGGATATTACATTTAACACCAACGCGGGCGAGACCGTCGCCCGTGAAATGCTGATCGCATATCTGAACACCGGAGAAGAGGCGTCTCCAGAATGGAGTCCCATCGGGAAACGCGTGGAAGACAGCTCCGAGGAAATGGACTGGGGCGAGGAAACCAAGCAGGATATTCTTGGGCAGACATACACCACCCTGAAAAAGCCCACCATCACCCAGACCTTTGATCCCTGCGAACTGGATTCTGGCGACGCGGCCCAGGAAAAGATCTGGAATCTGGCTGTCAAGGAACAGAACGCCCAGGCCCTTGCCAATCAGGACATGCTGATCGTGCACCTGTATGCGGGCACCGCCGAGACGGCGGTCTTTGCCGAGCGGTATTCTTCCTGCGCGGTGAAGCCTTCGGGCCTTGGCGGCGAGGGAGGCGGCAACATCGGCATGCCCATCGACGTGACCTACGGAGGCGTCCGCACGACGGGAACGGCTTCTATTTCCGGCGGGACCGTCACATTTAAGGCGGACGGGGAGGAATGATCCATGAAAGAACTGAATTTCGACTCCGGCCTTGTCACATATTCGCTGAACGGCAAATGCGAGGTATCGTTCAACCCCACAGACAGCGCTTTTGTAGAAAAGCTCTACAGAGCCTTTGAAGAACTGGATAAAAGGCAGGAGGGCTATAAGGCGGCAGTGGAAAAGCTGCAGGGAAAAAAAGAAATCTTTGATTTCGCCCGGGAGCGGGATGCGGAAATGCGCGGGATCCTGGATGCGGTATTCGGCAGCCCTGTCAGCGAAGCTCTATTTGGAGATATGAACGTATACGCCATCGCCAACGGCCTCCCCGTCTGGTGCAACCTGATGCTTGCCGTTATGGACGAGGTGGATACGGCCTATGCCAGAGAACAGCGCACAACGAACACGAGGATCAAGAAATACACGGACAAGTATCAGAAATTCCAAAAACGGTAAGAAAGGAGGCGCGGCATGAGCTACGCTCTTCCCAAAAGCGTTGTGATAGGCGGGCGGGATTTCCCGATCCGCTACGATTACCGGGTGATTCTCGATATCTTCGAGGCCATGAACGACCCGGAGCTGACCGATCAGGAGCGGGCTCTTGCCGTGCTCCAGATGTTTTATGTGGATTTCGACGCCGTTGAGGATTATGAGGCGGCGATCCGGGAATGCTTTTGGTTCATAAACGGCGGGAAATACGAAGATTCCTCCAAAAAAAAGCCCCGCCTGGTGGCCTGGGAGCAGGATTTCCCCTATATCGCCGCCCCCATCAACCGGGTGCTTGGCTATGAGATCCGTGCCGTAGAATACGACCCCGAAACGAATACCGGCGGTCTTCACTGGTGGACGTTCCTATCTGCTTATATGGAAATCGGCGACTGCCTTTTCGCCCAGGTCGTGGGGATCCGCAGCAAAAAAGCCCGGGGAAAAAAGCTGGACGCTTCGGACCAGGAGTTTTACCGCAGGAACCGGGACTTGGTGGACATCAAAGCCCGGTATACAGAGGCCGAAGAGGAGCTTCTGAAGCAGTGGACGGGCGGCTGATGAGCAAATTTGCATCTTGAAAACTTCATGTCGAGATAGCGGAAAACTGTGTAGTTCGTACTCCACAACTATACATAATTTATTTATAAGGAGAATTTTTATGAAAAACGAACTTATGATTTTTGAGCGTAAGGAACAGGCGGTTGTCAGCAGTCGAGTGATTGCAGAACGCTTTAACAAGCGGCATGACAATCTGCTTAGGTCAATCGCAACGTTAAAGGCGGGTCTCCTCAAAAATGAGGAAACCCCCGCCAAGTATTTCATCCGCGCTGATTATGTTGACAGCCAAAATTGGGAGCACTACCCGGAATATCTGTGCACCCGTGATGGATTTTCCCTTTTAGTTATGGGATTTACCGGGGAAGCTGCGTTGGAATGGAAATTAAAATATATCAGCGCCTTTAACCAAATGGAAGCGTTCATTACTGAGCGCAAGTCCTCCGAGTGGCTTATGACCCGCAAGCAAGGAAAACTTGTTCGGAGGGCCGAAACCGATACCCTGGCTAATCTGGTTGAGTATGCGGAGGCACAAGGAAGCCGCAATATGAGAAAAAGCGTCTACACCATTTATTCCAAGCTGGTCAATAATCTCGTAGGAATCGAAAAAGGCCAACGGGATAGCGTTCCATTCAAAACCATTTCCGTGATCGCGTTCCTGGAGGATATGATTCTTCACACGGTGGACGAAGAAATGCGAAAGGGAACGCACTACAAAGAAATCTACCAAATCTGCAAGTCCAATGGGGAGCAGATTATGCGCTTTGCGTATCTCCCAGCGCTCAAAATCTCAGCATAAAAATTTTTTTGGGAAACCTCTTGACTTTCTTGTCCGTACAATTATAATATAAGTGTACGGACAAGAATGGAGGTGCATACAGTGTCCCCAAGACCGAAGTCTGATAAATCCAAACGCTTACGCTTCGAAATCAGAATGACCGAAGAAACAGCCAAAAAATTGGAATATTGCGCAGAAAAACTTAAAACCAGTAAAACAGAGGTGATTCAGAAGGGTATAGATTTGGTAAAATCAGAACTAGAAAAAAAATAAGCGTTTCGCCCCCTCCGACCAAAGATTGAGCGAAACACTTATTGACGAGGTATTTCTACCTGTGAAATCTATTATATCACAGGTAGAGTACCACTTCAACCATTTTGAAGGAGGTACTTTTTATTATGCATTTACTTACAAAAGAACAGGTGCTGGATATGTTCCGCGATGAATCCATATTGATAGGCAAGGGAAACGCAGTTCCGGAAGCCCGGTGCGCTGAATTATTTGGGATCCGGGCGGTGGAATACGCGGAAAAGGGGACTGACGGGAGCAACAGCTTCGGCATTGGGGATTGGGCGCTCCGCTATTTGACGCTCACAGGTTTTCTTGCAGTGGCATCCTATCACAATGTGGAGTTAATCAGAGACGGTTTGAGAAAGGAATGTGCAGCATGAACGAACTTCACGGTGTTCCGCTGGGCGCAGTTACAAAAGGGAGGTCCTTTCATGAGGTCCTGGAAAAAAGCATGAGGATGTGGGGTGACGCAAAGCAGATTGTGGCCGATTCTGAAAGAAATAAAGACGATGTTCTTTCCGGCATAATGGCGGCCACGCTATATCGGACGTATTTGCTGGGAGTAGAGGATGGAATGAAGGAGGTAACAGCATGAACGAACTGATGATTTTCAATAATCCCGAGTTCGGGGAGGTTCGCACCATTGAAGAGAACGGCAAGGTGCTGTTCTGCGGTTCGGATGTTGCAAAGGCGCTCGGGTACACAAACCCCAGTAAGGCGCTATCCGATCATTGCAAGGGTGTAACGAAATGTTATACCCCCACTAAGAGTGGAACACAGGAGATGTCCTTCATCCCGGAATCCGATCTCTATCGGCTGGTGTTCAGTTCCAAGCTGCCCACGGCGGAGAAGTTCACAGACTGGGTTACTTCCGAGGTTCTCCCCACCATCCGCAAACATGGAACCTATATGACCCCGGAGACGCTTGAACAGGCTATTCTGAATCCGGATACCATCATCAAGATCGCCACGGCTCTGAAGGAAGAGCAGGACAAGCGGAAGGCGCTGGAAGCCGCCAATTCTGCCCTAACTGTGCAGAATACCATCATGCAGCCGAAGGCGGAGTATTTCGACGAACTTGTTGACCGCAACCTTCTCACCAGTTTTCGGGAAACGGCTAAGCAGCTTGAAATCAAAGAAAAGGATTTCATCCGGTTCCTGATAGATAAAAAATACATCTATCGAGACAAGAAAGGGAAACTCATGCCCTATGCAGAGAAAAACAACGGCCTTTTTGAAGTGAAGGAGTGCTTCAACGAAAAAACCAGCTGGAGCGGGACACAAACCCTTATCACTCCAAAAGGACGGGAAACCTTTAGACTATTGTGCTTGAAAACTGCGTAATACTTTCATTTCAATCCACCCACCCACGTGGGGTGGGACTACCTCTTTGCTGCTGCTTCTCGCCTTATCGTTATTTCAATCCACCCGCCCCATATAGCGGGACAAAAAACCACGTTCTTTTCAGGGCGTGGTTTTCTTATTTCCTTCGATCTGCCCGAACCATATGACAGAATAAAAAACAGCCCCCGCTGCTCCCTATAGGAGGCAGCGAGGGAAGTTTTATTTGGAATAAGCGAACGTAATGTCTTTTCCTGACCAAAAATCGGGCGTAAAGCGGACCTCAACGGTCTTCCATCCCGCATCCGCTTCGTAACCGACAACGCCCGTCATCTTTTTACCTGCGGCTACGGTGCCATCCAACTGGCCTTTGCCGCTGGCAAGCATGGCGGTAACACTCAGGTTGGTGGAATACTCGTCCACATATCCTTCAAAGGAAACCAGGGAGCTGACGGCAATATCCCGGTCAGAGTGGTTCTCTATCTCGAATTCGCAGAAAATGAATACGTTCCCGTCTTCGGGCCGCATATATTCTTTGCCGTTCCCCTGCGAGACACTGGTAAGGGTGACATGGATATCGTTCAAATTGGCGGTTTCCCCCACTCCGAATACGGAAGGGGTTTCTGCCTGCGGTTCGGCTTTACTTTCGGAATTCTGCACACTGGAGGCCGACGGTTCCTTTTCCACCAGCGTGGGCTTCGTATCCTTTTCCCCAAAAAGTATGCCGATTACGGCGATTATCACCACCGCTGTAATAACACCGATGGCTATGTATGCTCCTTGGTGCTGTTTTGCCCCGCACGAGGGGCAGGTTCTTGCGGTCTTTGCAATTGTTGCACCGCATGTTTTACAGGTGACCAGCTTTTTCATAGATTTTCCCTCCTTAATGCCTCAACTATACTATATTTTGAAATTCCAGTCAATAAAAATCACAGAAAAATCAGGGGGTGATCCTTTTGGCTGCAGACGCTTCTATCGTGATCGACACGAAAATCGACAGTAAAAACGCTCAAACGGAGCTCAACAGGCTCAACAGGCAGATCCAGTCCCTGGAAGGCCAGCTTCGTTCTAAAACGTCCGGAAGGCTTCCGCTGGAAGAAAACCTGAACGCCGTAAACGCAAGGCTGGAAGAGGCAAAAAAGAATTTAGCCTATTTACAGGATGAGCAGTATTTTATAAACGAGGCGATGAAGCCAGGCTCTTCCGCCGAGGACTACATCGCGGCATCCGCTAATAAGGACGAAGTGGAAAGGAACCTGAAGGAACAGGAAAGCAAAGTAGAGGCAATCCGGAAGGAATGGGACAAGGCGAATCAAAAGCTGGAGGCGTATGACCGGCAGATAGCGGACGCGAATCTGAAATTGGAGGAAGCCAAGACCCAGGCGGGGGGGCTGCAAAAAAAGATGGCAATGGCAGCCCCGGCGGGCGATTCCGTCAGCGGCTCGGCGTCTAAAATGGGGGCCGCCATGGAACGGGCCAAAAAGAGCGCGGAGGGGTTTGCCACGCGCCTGAAAGGCGTCGTTACCAGCGCCCTTGTATTTACGGTAGTCTCCCAGGGCTTGGCGAAATTCCGGGAATGGATGGGAAGGGTCATCCAGACCAACGACGAGGCATCGGCCGCTATGGCCCGCCTTCGGGGGTCCCTTCTTACATTGGCCCAGCCCCTTGTAAACGTCCTTATCCCGGCCTTCACCACGCTTGTAAACGTGCTCACCCGCATTGTGTCCATAGCGGCGCAGATCGTATCCTCCCTTTTCGGGACTACGGTGGAGCAGTCGGCGGAGGCCGCGGAAAACCTGTACAATGAGAGCAACGCCATCGAAGACGTGTCCGGCGCGGCTAAAAAGGCGGGAAAATCGCTGGCGGGCTTTGACGAGATCAATCAGCTTTCGGGAGACCAGCCTTCCGGCGGCGCGGGGGGCGGCGTTTCCGCCGGAGGGACAGCGCCGGATTTTACAGGCCCTATTAACGATTCTCTTACTGGGATCGTTGAATTGTTCACCGGCGCTGCGCTTCTTGCTTTAGGCGCTATCCTGACCTTCTCCGGAGCTCATATCCTGTTGGGCATCGGTCTTATGGTGCTTGGCGCTTTGGCTATTTGGGACGCGGTTAGCACCAACTGGAATGAAATTGCCGCTATGCTTCAGGGACCGCTGGGAATTTTGGTTGGAATTTTGAGCGCGGCAGCTTTGGTCATTGGAGCGATCCTCTGCTTTTCCGGGGCCAATATCGGCCTTGGAATCGGTTTGATGGCTTTCGGCGCTATCGGTCTTGCGACTATAGCGTCCGTTAACTGGGATACCATAGTTGCATTTGTACAGGAGAATATCGATACGATCGCCGTCATCGTAGGAGCGGCCCTGCTTGTGTTAGGCGCTATCCTGACTTTTTCCGGCGGCGGTCTGGCCCTTGGGATCGGCCTTCTGGCGGCTGGGGCCGCTGTTTTGGCAACGGAAGCGGCTGTGAACTGGGATACTATAGAGAACGCTTTAAAAGGCCCTATCGGAACAGTCGTCGCCATTGTCAGCGGGGCTCTTTTAGCGCTGGGAGCGATCCTCTGTTTTTCCGGGGCAGGGATCCCTCTCGGCATCGCTCTGATGGCGGCCGGCGCTATCGGTCTCGTAACTACAGCGTCTGTTAATTGGAATACGATCGTGGAGAAAATCAAAGAGGTGTTAGGGCAAATCACAAACGCAGTAACTACCGCCTGGAACTGGCTCGATGATTCTACGCACGGCTTTCTTTCGGATATCTTCGGCGCGTTTGACGAGATTTTCGGCGGCCTGATCGATTTCATCGCAGGCGTTTTCAGCGGGGACTGGGAACGGGCCTGGGAAGGCGTGAAAAGCATTTTCCAGGGCATTTGGGACGGCCTGATCGCCATTGCAAAAGCGCCCATCAACGCCATTATCGGCCTTATAAACGGCGCGATCGACGCCATCAACTGGATCATCGACGGCATCAACAGCATATCCTTCGACATGCCGGACTGGCTGGGCGGCGCGCATATCGGCTTTAGTATAGGGAAAATCGGCAAAATCCCCTATCTGGCCCAGGGAGCCGTCATTCCGCCGAACCGGGAGTTTTTGGCAGTACTGGGCGACCAGCGGCGGGGCAACAACATCGAAGCTCCGGAAGGGCTGCTGCGCCAGCTGATCCGGGAGGAATCGGGAAACAACGAGGTCGTGCA
>URRG01000084.1 GCA_900550095.1 uncultured Oscillospiraceae bacterium | reverse complement strand
CCTTCCTGTTTCAGAATTTCTGCTTCCCGCTCCGTATCCTCCATGCCAATCCCTCCGCATGTTCCTTTTATCTTATCGCACTTGATCCTATCTTCCATCCTGTGAAAAAGCCCGCGGTTCCCATTTTCTAATACAGGCCGCGTTCTTTTCGTTTAGTATAGCAGATTCCGCTTCAGCTGAAAACCACCTGAATTTCTCGATTGCGGGAATGGTATATTTCTTATAATCTCGCGTAAAATAAAATAGAACGTTTGTTTTGACTTTTTCCATGAAATCCTGTATACTGAGTATAGAGAAGGAAGTGTCCGGATAACCTGTAAAAGGAGGGATATACATGTGTGGAAGATATACCTTTTCAGAAACGGTTCCCTGTGAAGAGCTTGAAAAAATCATTGCATCCGTTCAACGGTCGAAACCCGCTTTTCTGCAGAAAAGCGCAGAAATCAGCCCGGGCGATACAGCTCCCATTTACTTTTACAAAGAGAAAAAGATCCATCTGAGCCTCATGCCCTGGGGGTTTCGCAACCCCTGGAAAAAGGGCGTTATTATCAACGCCCGGGCAGAAACAGCCGCCAGCAAGCAGATCTTTTCCCCTTCACTCCACAGCCGCCGCTGTGTTATCCCTTCTGCGGGATTTTATGAATGGAGCCGTGAAAAACAAAAATACTTGTATACTCTTCCCGGCTCTCCCCTATATATGGGAGGCCTGTATACCTTCTATGGAGACGGCCCCCGCTTCCTGATCCTGACGGTTCCAGCAAACAGCTCGGTTTCCCCTGTCCATCCACGAATGCCCTTCCTGTTGCCCAAAGAGCAGATCCGTCCATGGCTCTGCGACCTTCCCAAGGCTCTGGAGCTTCTAGGAGCTCCCCAGCCTGAGCTGAAAACCATTCAGATGGAAGAAGAACCTGCTCAGCTTTGTCTTTCTTCCGTGTAACAGCATGTTTAGAAAACGAAAGTTCAAAATCATTTCTGAAAGCACAGAAACATACGAGAAAGGAATTTGCAAATGAAACCGGAATGTTTGATGATGATCCAGGAATCCTGCCCCTATTGCCGGCAGGCCCTCCAGATTATGGAAGACCTGAAAAAAGAAAATCCGGCCTATTCACAGATAGAATTTCAGATCGTGGATGAGCTTCGGGAACCTGACTTTGCGGAAACACTGGATTATTGGTATGTGCCCACCTATTTTGTAAACGGTATAAAACTACATGAAGGAGTTCCTACGCAGGAAAAAATGCGGGCTGTCTTTGAGGCAGCCCTTGAAAGTGGAAAATAACCGATTGAATCCCTTATCCTTTTACTCCGCTATTTCTCAAAAGCATATGCAACTGGGCGGCTGATCGAATAGATCAGCCGCCCAGTTGCTTTTCCCATGTATATATAATCCAAATGGGAAATTTTCATTCATATGGAGCTTTTCATTCCTACCGAAATGCGATCAGGATTGGGAAATTTTCGTCTTCCTCCTAAAGATTCCGGATTTCAGGGCCGCCGTCGTAATGACCGCTTGGAGCGGAACTGTCAGAACGACCCCAATGGTTCCGCAAAGGCTGCACAAAATTTCAATAATAATGGAATTGTAGCCTGCAATCTGCAAAAAAGACATCTGATAGCAGTACACCGTAAGGAAAACACTTGTAGCGGAACCTGTATAGGCCAATATCAAAGTATTCGAATTGGTTCCCATGGTATCGCGTCCAATGCGCATTCCAGAAAGGAACAGTTCCTTCGCCGTGAGCTGAGGCGCCTTCTCATGGACTTCCTGCATAGCGGCCACCATGGATACGCTCACATCCATAACGGCTCCCAGAGATGAAATAAGGATACCCGCATAAAGAATATTTGTAACATCCAGATTGGTTCCGTTTGCAATATATACCATGGATTCAACATCCTGCATATTGTATCCGGTCAGGTTGGAGGCCAGGCCTATGACCATGGCCAAAAGGCCTGAAACGGCAATGCCCACCGTTGTCCCCACAATGGCGCAGGCGCTTTTTACAGACCATCCGTTGAGGATATAAATGGATACCACCAAAATCACTACAGAGGTCAGGATCGCGGCCAAAATTCCATTCATACCCATGCACAAAAACGGTATATACATGCAGATTATGCAGATGAATGTGAAAACAAGGGCATACAGCGCCGCTGCGCCTTTCATGCCGCCCACCAGAATCAGGATAACGGCAAAAAGCCCCAGCAGCAGATAGATCATATCCGTCCGGTCGTAGTTATACACGGAGCCGGTGAGAGAACCATCGCTGTTTTCCTGCAGCAGGGCGATAATTTTTGTGCCGGGGTAACAAAGCGCCCCTCTCTGGTAAGAATTGGAATTCTCCAATTCACAGATACGCCCCGCATATCCACCACTTGTTACCGTTGCCAGAACCTTTTGATTGCCCGCAAAGGGAGTATTGTTCGCATAATCTTCCAGGATTTCATTTACGCTGGCTTTTACATACACAGCCTGCATATCAGAACCGATCCGTGATATATGGATCTGGCAACTGCCGATGACGATCCCTATAAGGATCACCATCGGCAGCGCCACCTGGAGCACTCGTTTCAGCATGTCCCTGCTGTGACGTATCATCTAAGACTGCTCCTTTTTATACTATCATTTCTTTATACTGATTCCGGAACGTCTCTTTCTCAGAAGAATCCATCCGGAGAAGGCCGATGCGGTCATGCCCAGCAAAGCAACCGGCAAAAGCATATTCTGTCCGCCTGTCTGAGGCACTTCAGCAGGATCGTCTGTATTTCCATTTCCAGCTCCGCTGCTGGGATCGTTGGAATCGGGTATCTCAGCAACTGTATTTTTAGTAGTAAACTCATACACGTCTGTTTTCACATACCCTATCTCTTCGTCCCCGGCAACTGCATACCAGGCATATTCTGTCTCCGGCTTTAATCCGTCCAACGTCAGGGCAGCTTCACCGGATTCCGAATCCCATGCTGCAGTGCCGATCTTTTCATCCTTGCACAGATATGCAGAGAAACTGTTTTCCAGGATGGTCTGTCCATCGGTATTGAAATCTACATCCAGAACCATCTTATCGATCTCTATGTCGCTGGCGCCATCCACGTTCAGATTAGCAACGTCCTTTTCATCATAGTAGTTGAAATCATCCAGGCACGGTGAATAGGAATTCATAAAGATCTTATTGTTATCCAGATCGAAATAGAGGAATTTGATATATTCATTTCCTCCTTCAAAGCCGGACTGATAATCTGTGCAGATCTGATACACGGTCCGCTCTTTTACACCGTCTCCATTATCGTCAAACATGGCCGTCTGATAAGAAGCGCCGTGGTAGTGACCGTTCAGAACCGCAAACACATTGGGATTCTTGGCGACTACTTCGTTCTGGATCAGTGTTCCGAAATAATCCATCAGAGAGCCGTTGCTGTATGTCACGCGGCTATACGTATGGAAGCAAAGGATAGCTTTTCGGTCGCTATACTGCTGCAGGACCTGATTCATCCAATCGATTTCTTCCTGATAAATGTTCCAGCTCATATAGAGGATAATGAAATCCTGCCCGCTTTCGCTGATAAGATCGTAATGGCCTCTATTGTTTTTATAGGAACCGCCGTAGGTGGGCTGCGACGCAAAGCGGTCTTCACCGAAATAGGTATAATAGTTCTCAAAATCCTCCAGGCCGGCGGCTACGTCATGGTTTCCGCCCAGGACGCCATAAGGCATACCCGCTTCATCCAGAATGCCCATAGCCTCATCTGCGTTCTCCCACTGGTAGAGCATATCGCAGTCATCCACAATATCACCCGTGTGGATAACATACTTGATCTTCATGGCGTCGGCATTATCCACAATCCACTGGTTCATATTCAGGAAATGATTCTGCCATTCTTCTGCATAGTACTGGGTGTCGGTCTCCCACGCAAAGCAGAAATCGTAATCTTCAGGAACCGTATCGCCCGTCCAGCCTGCATTTACATCCATTTTTCCGTCTGTTTCAGTCTCCAGATCCGGCAATGCGGAATCGGCGGTGCACTGCACAATGATGGTCGCTTTTCCATCCTTCACATGGTTTTCCGCTTTGAAGGAGGCGGACTGGATGCTTCCCTCGCTGTCGGCTGATGCGATCTTGTCCCAAGCGCCGGTTTCCGTGTTTTTCACAAACATGGTGCTGGCATGGGTATCGTCGCTGTTGGAGGCGCTTCCATCCCATTTGGCAACGATCACATCGTCCTTACCGGCGTCGCCCACCTCCATGGTGTACTGAATATAGGGGAGAATGCCGTCTTCCGTATTTGTCTCGATCTTTGCAGTGTCTATCTTTTCAGCCTTATAGAAAGCGGCTTCTGTTTCCTCCGGGCTCTGCAGGGAGAGATACAACTTTGCACTGCTGTCTGTAATATCAGTTGTTCCCGCATCTTCCAAACTGAGAGAAATATCGTTGATTTGGAACGTGACGGTCTTTGCAGTTTGATTGCCTGCCGCATCCTCTGCAAAAGCAGTAAGAGTATGCTTGCCCTTGCCAAGCTTGTATGCGGTAGTTGCATAGGGCGTTTCGATCTCTTCTCCGTCCAGGGTCACAGAGAATTTTTCCAGCGTATTTGCTTCCGTAACCTTCGGATCCAGCGTGATATCTTTCGTGAGCACGCTTCCATCCTCAACGCCCATAGAGATTTCAGGAGCGGTATTGTCCACTACAAACGCAGCCTCTGTTGTGTTTATCCCATCCGTTACCGTAAGCGTATGCTTTCCTTCTGAAAGCTTTGTGGTATCCACCTGGGCGCCCACAGCCGTCACTTCAGAAGCCGGAACAGAGAAGCTGACATCCATATAGGGGCACCAGCCGGCGGAATCGCCCACGGAATGCACTGCATCATATTCTGTGCTCAGATTGGTCTTGGCGCTGGTCTCCGGATCATCCGGGCCGATCTTGGCGGGGTAGTATTCCTTGCCGTTGATAAGTCTCAACGCAAGCTGTGTAACGGTGAAATCTTCACGGTTCGCTCCCGGCTGCAGATATTCATCCACGGTGGTCCCATATGTTCCGGCCCAGAAACGAAGAGTCACATCATAGGTGTTATCGGCTTCGTTAAAGGTAAAATAGCTGTTGTCTATATGGATCGCCTGGCCGTCGAGAATCGTATACTGCCATTTCCCGATGGCGGCGATCTTTTCGTTTTCCACAGTTGTGACAGCATTTTTGAAGTAGCTGTCTCTTCCATCTGCATGGAAGGTAAAATATGCGCCGTCTTCCAGCATGGGAACAGCGGGGTATTCCTTGCCGTCGATATAAATCTTTGAAGCCGCATTATCTCCGCCGTTATTGGCTGTGACGGAAACAACTCCGCCGACTTCTTCGCCCTCGCTGATATTCGTGCGAATGCCGTCCGTCGCATTCAGAGAGCGGATCTGGACTGTATAGATATCGCTCAGCGTGCTGTGATACCGGTTGTCGGCGCTGACATAAAACTCCACATATCGATGAGAGAAGATTTCATCCGCCGGAATCAGAACCTCATACAGATTCGGCACACGGCGGTTCACTTCCGTGGTGCTGTGCCAATCGCCGGTTCCGTCAAAGCGATAATAGGTGGTGATCCCCGTTCTGGGCAAAGCTCCCGTCACTTCAAAATAAAAATTCACCCGAAGCTCTTCACCCTGCGAGATGGATTCCGGTACTGTATCATTCAGCCGGAGGCCAATGCGGGAACCGTCGTCCTGCAGATATGTGATCTGGGAAGCTTTCACAGTTCCCATAGAAGTGGTCGCATTGGCCGTCTGAAGCAGCATTTCGGGCCCTTCCGGATTAACGGCCAGTTCTGCGGATTTGTTATCCTTGCAGTCTGCGTTTCCCACATACGCATAAGAGGAAACCAGATCTTTCGACCCGTCATCCTGAAGTTTATAAATCTCAACGCCGCGGGTCGTGTTGTTCATTCCGTTCTGGTTGGTAAACAGATATACCGGTACTTCGTCCGGAATTCCATAAGCCGCGCGGAAATCCGCTTCCGTAGGGAAGCTGGTATATCCGGTCAAATAGTTATCTTTCCGGAAGCACCAGATTACGGCCGTTCCACCAGCCGGGATAGTGCATCCCTCTGAGGAAAGATCTTCAGGGGCACTGTCCGCATAATGATACAATGTAAGCGGTTTTCTGGAGCCCTCTTTTACCACATAGTCGATCTGGTACTCTTTGTTCAGGTCCACTGCCTGATCGGTGGTATTTACGACTTCAAAGCACTCCATTACATCATCGGAAAGGCCGTAGGAAGCGCTCCGGTTTGTGTCGTTGGGGCGTATTTCCGTAAGATACACGCCTTTTGCGTTGGAATCAGCCGGGATTTTGGGAGCCACGAGGCCGTTCAGCTGCCCTGTGTACACATATCCGGCAGAGGGCAGGTTCATCTCCCGATAGACCTGCATCTGTGCGCCGATATCGGGAATTTCCAGCTCTACGGAATAGCCGTCCTGCGTATGGACCGCAGTGGTGGCTGTAAAAGTGGAGACCGTTTGCTGATCTGCTTTTCTTTTCACAGAAAACGTGGAAGTAACCGCCCAGTTTTTGTCATTGGTAATTTTCAGGACCAGCGTGTCATCCGGAATGCGCATATCCTCGCGGAACTCCTCTTCTGTGGGAAGCCGGCCGCCAAGCCCGCTGCGGCAATTCCAGAGGACAACGCTCTGTCCTTTTTGGATGGTAATGTCCGTATTTCCATCCATATCTGTAACATTCAGCTTTTCATCGCCATAATAGAATTCATAGAGATCATTCAAGGAAATTGGTTCTTCGTGGGTGCTGGTGATTTCCAGAAATTCCATCAGGTCAGAGGTTGTATCATACAGATGGATGCTCTCATATCCGCCGGATTCCCGGGTGTTGTTTTCCTTGCTTCTGTCCACATCATTTTGATAGATTTCTGTGAGCCATACCCCTTCTTTGTTGAAAAGATCCTGCTGCGGCGTGCCTTCTGCGGCAAGGGCTTCCTGCTGAGTGGGAAATCCTCCCATCAACAAAGCTGCCGCCAGTAGGCCCGCGACAAACTGTTTTGATTTCATGCATACACTTCCTTCCTTAGCGTTCAAATCAAGTTTACCGTGCCGTCATTAAGCCTTCTATCAGAGTTCCATTAAATTCACGTAAAAGCCGACCTGACTGAATATTTTACTTTTAGGAAAAGTGTTCCTTTTCAAAAATCTCTTAAAGCCCTTTCCTGCATACAAAAAACCCGGAAGGTAAAACCTTCCGGGTTTTTATAGAAACTTATAATTACCAGCGAAAGAACCTATTCTCCTCTTCGCCTTGCATCAGGATGAACTTGGAGGCTCCGTTATATCCAATTCAAACCAGAAGGTGGAACCTACCCCTTCCTGGCTTTCCACACCGTAAGCGCCGCCATGCATATCCAGTATGGTTTTCACTATGGACAGCCCCAAGCCTGTGCCCACCTGGGCGCGCTTATGAGCTTTATCCACCTTGTAATACCGCTCCCAGATATCCAGAAGCTTATCCTGGGGGATCCCTTCTCCTGTATCCGTCACCGAAATGCGCACCTTACCTTCGTCCGTTTCCTGCTCCAGCATGACGCGTTTGTCCTCCCCCGTATAGGTCAGAGCGTTGTTCACCAGGTTATAGATCACCTGAGAAATTTTCAGCTTATCGGCGAAGACGAAGACCTCTTTTCCCGCGCTGAAAGTGATTTCGTAATCCGTCAGCTTTGCATACCGCCCCAAAATCTCCCGGACGGCCTCCGTAATGCTGAAGACCTCCTTTTCCAGCTTCATCGTACCAGACTGCAGCCGCGAGATATCCAGCAGGTCGTTCACAAGGGAAGAAAGACGGGCCGTCTCATCTATGATGATCTGCACATTTTCCGGCGTATTTTCACCGGGAATATCCCGCATGACTTCCGCATAGCCTTCAATCAGGGTAAGAGGCGTGCGAAGGTCGTGAGAAACATTTGCGATCAGATCCTTCTGCAGTCTGTCCACCTTGGAAAGCTCCTGCACCGTATCGTTCAGCGTTTCGCTGAGCTCAAAAGCCTCCTTGTATCCGGAGCCGTCGAACTCCACGGAATAATCCCCCGAAGCCATTTCCTGAGCCGTTTTGCTGATCCCGATAATAGGCCGGCTGATCTTTCGGGAAAGGAACCATGCCAGAAGCACTGCCAGAAGGAGCATGATGCCCGTTACGCTGATAAGCTGCAGGCGCAGCGTCTCCACCGTGCTCCCCACCGGAGTGATCATAGAATTCATCAGCACCATGATCCCCCCTTGGGAGGTCT
>URRG01000083.1 GCA_900550095.1 uncultured Oscillospiraceae bacterium | reverse complement strand
GGAAGATCCATAAAATCAGGCCGTAGAGCACGGCGGCGCTGATCCCGTATACCAGAACGGGCCCCGCTACAATAAACATCTTTGCCCCCAATCCTGTGATAAAGCCCTCGCTCTGAAATTCCATAGCCGGGGAAACCACCGAATTGGCAAAGCCCGTAATAGGAACCAGCGTGCCTGCTCCCGCCACCTTGGCGATGTTGTCGTATACGCCGAGGGCCGTCAAAATAGCGCTGATCCCCACCAACGTGACCGAAACCAGAGCCCTCGCACTCTTCTCATCCAGCCCTCCGGCCATATACGCCTGCGCCAGGGCCTCCCCCAGACAGCAGATAGCCCCGCCTATCAAAAAGGCCATGAGCGCGTTTTTCAAAAATGGAGAAGGCGGAGAAGCCTTTTCCGTCATGGTTTTATACTCTTCCTTTGTCACCTTGGGGGCGGAGGGATTTTCCGGTCCCCTGAGCCCTTGTGAGACCTGCCCGTTCTTTTCCGTTGCCTCTGCGGTCTCCGCAGGGCTGCCGTCATGCTCGCGCATCCCAAAAACACTTCCTTTTACTGGCTTTCCGCCCCGTTTCGCCGCCCCGTCAGGCATTTTCCGGCCCCGCCGGAAATCCTGTGAAGCATAGATACGCCGTCCGTATGCGCGGCCTTTCCGGAGGCGGGCGGCCTTTTTGTCCTTAGGTTGCCCGAAAACCGCGGATTCATACTCCCGTCGGTCTTTCCCGCATGTAAAATATGTGCCGGCGGAATACGCCGCCGTCTCCCGTATTTTCGCCGTCATTGCCGAAATGCAGCGGCAGTTCCTCATTCCGCAGGCATGCCGTCAGTTTCCCTGCTTCTTACTTACCACTATAAATAATAAACGAACGCCATATATCTTCTTTTTCGGCCCCCTGACGCCGGATCGCTCCTGCTGGTCAGATTTTTTTCAAAAATTCCCTATAATAGCGTACCGATTCATATAACGAACTTATGTCAATCCGTTCGTTTTTCCCGTGTACGCCGGCGCCCTGGCTCCCATGGATATAGATCGGGCTGAAGCGGACGGCCTCCTCCGCGATCTCCAGGAAATGGCGGCTGTCGGTTCCTCCTCCCAAAACAAAGGGAATAACAGGCATGCCGGGGAACACCTTGTTCAAGGTTTCCTCCGCAAACCGGTAGGCCCAGCCGTCCACCGGCGTGACAGCGGAAGCGTCCCGGCCCGAGCAAAGCTTCACGGAAAGGCCGTATTTTCCCGCTTTTTCCTCCAGAATTTTCGTCACTTCCTTTTCCGGCTGAGCGGCAGGAACACGCACATTCATAGTCAGGACCGCCTTTTCCGGCAGAACATTGGCGGAAATACCGCCTTGGATCATGGTGAATGCAGCCGTAGCCCCTAAACGCGCCTCCGCGTCGTCGCAGATCTCATGAAGGATGGGATACGCGGGATCCGTCTCTTCAGCAGCCGCCGCAAATTTTTCCGCGTCCTCCCCCTTCATAAATCGGGCCGCCGCCCGGAGGCAAACCCGATGCTCCTCAGGAAGTTCCCTCAAAAAGGGCGTGTGATCTTCTATGTCGCAGATAAAAGCCGCCAGCCGCGCAATGGGGGTTCCTTTCCCCGGATTGGCCAAATGGCCGCCCTTCCCCTCTGCGGTGATCTCATAGGTGACGTTCCCCTTTTCAGCAATGGCGATCACTGCCGACCTGCCCGGAATGCGGCCCAGATAGTTTTCCGCCAGCGTCCCTCCCTCGTCGAATACAGCCTGCAGGCGGACGCCGCGGCCCTTCAGATATTCCACGGCCCGGCGGGTGATATCCCCTCCCACCTCTTCATCGCAGGAAAGATAAACGTAGATCGTGCGCTGAGGGATCTCGCCCCTTCTGCACTTCTCCTCCAAAGCGCAGAGGAAGGCGCACTGAGCCCCCTTCATATCCAAAGCGCCCCGGCCCCAGACCTGGCCCTCGTCGATCTCCCCCGCAAAGGGCGGGCGCTCCCAGCCATCGCCGTCCGCGTCCACCACGTCCATGTGGCCCGACAGCGCCACGGGCAGAAGAGAGGGATCCCTGCCCTCCCATTTCAGAAGGAGAGCCTCCTCCACCGGCACTTTCTCCATAACAGAAAACACGTGAGGGAATTCCTGTTCCAAAAAGTTCCTATATTCGGCCATTTTGTATTTTTCCGGCACACCTCTGACCGTAGGGATCCGGATCATATCCGAAAGCAGCTGTTCCACCGGTTTTATGTTTTCCATACTATCGCTCCTCCTTGCCTGTTCGCATATCCCCCCTTTCCTTTTCCTTAAAGGGAGGCCTTATATAACTGTCGGCTGCAATCTGATAATACGACTAATCATATCAAAAGTCAAGCCGATCCCCCGCTTTCGCTGGTTTTGCCAGGCCGCAAGCTTACCGAAGGCGAAAAGCCGCTTCGGCGCTCCCCGGAAAATTGAACCGTTTTAATTTCCCATTGCGCCGTTCCCTGCAATGTCCAGCAGCTTCCTCCAAAGTTCAACCCCGGCAGGGATGACGTTCGACCTTCCTGCGATCCCGCCAGGCGTTCCAAGACATGGTCCTCTCTTTCCATTTTTTATGCCCTTTTTCGCCTTTACGCTGCGTCTTTCCCAGCGTCCCATATGCCGCCCATATGCCGGTATGCCGCGGAACGGCATGAAAAACGGCAGACGCTCCCGCGCCTGCCGCTCTCTCCGCATTTTTAAAACGGGAATATCTTTAATTACCGGCGTCCTTACAGATCCTGCCTGGTCTCAAACCGGCCCCTGAGGGAGCCGTCCCTTTCCTCGGAGCGGAACCTGCCTCAGTAATTTTCCGCCCGCCGCTCAAAGAATGCCTGGGGATGCTTACATGCGGGGCACATGGCGGGAGCGGAGGTCCCCACATGGATGTATCCGCAGTTGCGGCATACCCATACTGTCTCTTCCCCGGCCTTGAAGACCACGTCTTCCTCCAGATTCTTGATAAGCTTACGATAACGCTCTTCATGAGACTTTTCCACAGCAGCAATCAAACGCATGGTGGCGGCGATCTGCGTAAAGCCCTCTTCGTCGGCCACATCTGCGAATTCCTTATACATCTCGGTCCATTCGTAGTTTTCGCCCGCCGCGGCGTCCTTCAGGTTCTCGGCGGTGGCGGGGATGCCGCCGTCGTGCAGAAGCTTGAACCAGATTTTGGCGTGCTCTTTTTCGTTGTTGGCGGTTTCCTCAAAAATAGCCGCGATCTGCTCGTAGCCGTCCTTCTTTGCGCGGGAAGCGTAATAGGTATATTTGTTTCTGGCCTGGGATTCGCCGGCAAATGCCGCCAGCAGGTTTGCCTCTGTTTTGCTGCCCTTGAGTTCCATTTTTACATTCCTCCTTACTACATTTGCGCATCGTACGCAGTACCCCCAGCTTCCAAAGCATCCGGCCGGAACGCTTTACCCCCGGAACCGGGTATTGAAAGCCAGGCCTTTCATGGAAAACATTGCTAAATCCAGTATACCCAAAAGCAGCGTATTTATCAATGTATTTTCTATGAACCTCGTGCTTTTTACAAGAAAATTTCTTCAATTCTTCTGTATCGGTTCCACAATTTTTATTTTTTTGCAGGAAACCTCTTGTCAATTCTCTGAAAAAACAGTATGCTAAGGGAAACGGCAGTTGTACATACAACCAATTTGAAAATCTTCAAATTGGTATTTACAATTTACTTAACAAGAATGCGAGGGATTTTTGTGAGCAAAATGGTCATCAACACTCTGAAAAAGAAGAGCAAGATCAACAAGGAAATCTATGGCCACTTCTCCGAGCATCTGGGCCGCTGCATTTATGAAGGCCTGTATGTGGGAGAAAACTCCCCCATTCCGAACACCAACGGAATGCGCAACGACGTGGTAGAAGCCCTGAAAAAGATCAAGATCCCGGTCCTGCGCTGGCCGGGCGGCTGCTTTGCGGACGAATACCACTGGAAGGACGGCATCGGCCCGAAGGAAAACCGCAAAAAGATGATCAACACCCATTGGGGCGGAGTCGTGGAAGACAACTCCTTCGGCACTCATGAATTCATGGAGCTCTGCCGCCAGCTGGGCTGCGAGCCTTATATCAACGGCAACGTGGGCAGCGGCACCGTGCAGGAAATGCAGGAGTGGATGGAGTATATGACCTTTGACGGCGTATCCCCCATGGCCAATATGCGCGCGGAAAACGGCCACCCCGAACCCTGGAAGGTCAAATACTTCGGCATCGGCAATGAAAACTGGGGCTGCGGCGGCAATATGCGTCCCGAATTCTACGGAGATCTCTACCGCCGGTTCCAGACCTATGTGCGCAACTACAGCGGCAACAAGGTCTTCAAGATCGCCTGCGGCCCCAATGTGGCCGACTATGAATGGACGGACGGCGTCATGAAGGTAGCCGGCAATTACTGCGACGCCATCACCCTCCACTACTACACCCATCCCGGCGGATGGCAGCATAAGGGCAGCGCGCTGGATTTCTCCGAAGAGGAATACTACCGCACTCTGAAGCTCACTCTCCGCATGGAGGAGCTCATCCAGCATCACACTGCCATCATGGATAAATACGACAACGAGCACAGGGTAGGCCTGATCGTGGACGAATGGGGCACCTGGTTCGATGTGGAGCCCGGCACGAACCCCGGCTTCCTCTATCAGCAGAATACCATGCGCGACGCTCTGGTAGCCGCCATCAACCTGAACATCTTCAACCAGCACAGTGACCGCGTGATCATGGCCAACATCGCCCAGATGGTAAACGTGCTGCAGGCTGTTATCCTCACCGACGGCGAAAAGATGATCCTGACCCCCACCTATCACGTATTCGACATGTATAAGGAGCATCAGGACGCCACTCTGCTGGAAAGCTCTCTGGAGACCGAGGAAATCGGCGGCGAGAACCCTGTGCCGAACCTGACCCAGTCTGTTTCCGTGGACGAAAACGGCGTTATGCACATCACCATGGGCAACCTCTCTCTGGATACGGCGTATCCCGTGGAGTGCACTGTCGTCGGCAGGAAGGCTTCCAAGGTCACCGGCCGCATCCTGACCGGCGCCATGGGCGACCACAACACCTTTGAGAATCCCGACGCCGTGAAGACGGAGGACTTTACCGACGCCTCCATTACCGCCGACGGCCTCAGCTTCACCATCCCCGCCTGCAGCGTGGTCTCCCTTACCGTGGAATAAGCCTGCGGCAGGTATGATGATCCGCGAATGCAAGCGCTGCCTGCTGAAGGATATGGACACCCAGGAATATTACCGCACCGTCAGCGAATATGTGGAAAGCCTGGATGAAAGCCTTCGGGCCTCAAAAGAGGAGTACGGGCGGAGGCTCTCCCTCTGCCGGGAATGCGACTGCCTGATAAACGGCATGTGCCGGCTCTGCGGCTGCTTTGTAGAAGCCCGGGCCGCAAAAGCTTCCAGCTGCTGCCCGGGAACGCCCCGGCGGTGGTAAGACGGCAAGGAGGCAAAGGCGCAGGGGAGCTTTTCCCAGACGCGCCTTACAGGCACGGCAGAGCCCTCTGCGGCAGACAGCGCAATACTTTTTTACACAGAAAGCCCCGGCTGCATCCTTTTGGATGCGCGCCGGGGCTTTTTGCCTGAGAAGGCTCCGGCCTGTCCTCATAATTTTCAGGAAGCTATCATTTCCCGGCCCGGTTTTGGTATACTACAGAAAAGGATACGATTTTATCACACCCGCAGAGAGACGACAGAGAGGTGGCCCGTTGAAAAGTTTTTGTTTTCGCCTGAATCCGTTTAAAGGCAGGTATTCCGTTCCCAAAAGCCTTATCAGGAGATATTTTTCAGACGGGGTGGGGCGTTCCGCCGCCGCCCTGGCCTACTATCTCATTTTTTCGCTCTTTCCCTTTTTGATCCTGCTCAGCGCTATTCTGAGCTTTCTCGACCTGCCTCCCCTTACGGAGGAAAGCTTCAGAGGGCTCATCCCCGCGGATATCGTGGAGATCGTCAATTCATACCTGGGCCACATAGCCGAGATCAAAAATGCGTCTCTGCTCTTTTTCGGCCTGGTTTTTACCGTGTATTTCACTATGCGGGCCGTAAACTGCCTGCTGCAGTCCATTCACAGGGCCTACAGGATACAGGCAAAATACACCTTTCTGCGCCATCAGCTCCACGTGTTCCTGACCACTGTGTTCCTGATCTTCATCGTCTTTTTCTCCCTGGCGCTGATGACCCTGGGGCGCAGCGTCCTAACATGGCTTTCCGGCTGGCTCCCTTTGGACAAGGCCTCCATCGACGCGTGGAATGTGCTCCGCTTCGTCTTTCTGGCCGCGGTCCTGTTCACCGTGCTCCTGATGCTGTACTTCCTGGTCCCCAACCGCCAGTACTCAGTGAAGCAGGTCCTGCCAGGAGCGTTCGCCGCCCTCCTCACCTGGCTGGCCTACTCCATAGGCTTCGCCTTTTATGTGGAAAATATGGGGCGTTATTCCGTGGTATACGGTTCCATCGGCGCTGTGATCGTCCTGCTGCTCTGGCTCTATTTCAGCGCCATCACCGTCATCATGGGGGCGGAATTGAACCATCTCCTGGCCAACCGCCCCAAACGCCTGAAAACAGGCGGAAAATCGGGAGCAAACGAGAAAAAAGGGTAAAACGGGATATCAGGCCGGAACCCAGGGAAGCGCATATTTTCCGGGCTCCGGTTTTTCGGCTCTCTCCGGCGTGAATATCTCCCTTCCTTCTTACACAGCAAACCGCCGTTTCCTTTTCAATTCCGCAGGGCAGGGTAGGCGTAGCCGATCACCTTTTCAAGACGCCTTCTCGCCTTTTTCAGATGGCGGGAAACCGTAGCCGCGGTGATCCCCATTTCCCCTGCGATCTCTTCCTGCGAAAAGCCGTCGAAATAATAGCGCTTGAGGCAGTCCTTCTGGCGCTGGGTAAGCTCCCCTTCCACGGCCTCCTGAAGCGTCCTTATAAGCCTCTTTCTGCTCCGCGCCTCTTCCTCCCTGTCGCGGGAAAAAGGCAAAACCATGGCGGGAAGCCGCTCCCCAAAGAGATCCAGGCTCAGATTCCGGCGCCTCATGCCGCCCCCTCTTTCCTGCCTCTCCCGGCTGTTTTTTCCGCACTGTATTTGTGCTCTTTTTTCACCAAAAGCCGCGGCGTACCTTCTTTATCCCCCTTCGGAAGGGAAGCCGGATGGGAACGCTCTGCCAGCAGACGGCCCGTGTGGAGGCAGTCCAGATACATTCCATACAGCATTGCCGCCCTCCAGCTCAGGCGGTCCGCCTCGTCGCTGTTCCGGATCCCCCGTGCTTCGGTACGCAGCCGCTCCACTCTTTCCCGGAGGATTTCTGCTTCCTTCATATATTGGGCGCTCCACTCGCCGTATTCCGCATACCCTGCATATTCTTCATATTCCGCATATTTCATATGTTCCACCGATGTGTTCACAGATCTTCTCCTTTCCCTGTTCAATAGGGCCCTGAGGCCTTTTCTTCAGAACTCTCAGACATATGAAAGCTCCTTCGAAATATAAAAACATACAAGAAACAGACATGGGCGAGAGGTCCTCATATTGTTCCTGTATCTTCAGTTTAGCACATATGTTTGTATTTTTCAAGGATTTTTAGAACAAAAGTTTGTTTTTCTGTATCTTCTTCCACTATTTACCGCTCGGGAGCCTCCATTTTTTTCTCTATCCTATACTATGGAACGGACCGTTTTCGATACAATATCTACAGGATATTTGTGAAGGAGCTTCCCTCGCTATTCTATATACGGCCCAATATAGTCATCGGGCCGTATCCGCATATACACACAGGGGAAGCTCCGCCGCGGGCAGCTTTTGTCCGGCCCTTCTGCGGCCGCCAAGTCTGCTTATGGAGGTACATACCATGAAAATGTCAAAAAATTATAAAAGGCAGCGGGCCCGGCAGAGCCGGCAGGCCTCCTCTGCTCTTCTGCTTTCCCTTTTGGCCGCCTGTTTGACCGTCTGCCTTCTGCTTGCCGGCTGTTCCGGCTCCGGCAGGCCGCCTGTGGACGAAGAGGACGCTCCTCTGCATACAGAAGCCGCTTCTGCTGGATCCCCCGCTTCCAAAAACGCCCTTGCCGGCGTCTGGCGCGACGAAAGCGGCGTTATGGAGCTCTCCCTTTCAGAGGACGGCTCCCTCCTTCTGAAACCGTTGGGCGGGCCCTCCTTTTCCGGAAGCTACTCCGCAGAGGAAGGGAGTCTCCTTCTCACCTATACCGTGCCCTTTGGCCGCTCGCTGGAGGAATTTCCCTATTCCCTTTCGGAGGACGGGACCGTGCTGAACATGGGAAGCGCCCGGTATGAACGGCTGCGGCCTTCCGTCTCCTGACGGGCTCTGCGCACAGCCTGTCCAGGAGGAGAAAAAGCCCACCAAAAAGGCGGCCA
>URRG01000082.1 GCA_900550095.1 uncultured Oscillospiraceae bacterium | reverse complement strand
GCTTATAGATATAGGGATCCGCCCTCTGCTCGATCAGAGGTTTTACAACATTGATGCTATTGACGCTGCTGAAGCTGTCTGCGCTCATAGATGATCCTCCTTTTATACTTTTCATACTTTAAGAAAGCAGGGAGCCCGCGCCTGGCCCGGCGCAGACCCCCTCTGCCAAAAGTCTCAGAACGGCTCAGGAGAGCTTATACAGCATGGCTCCGTGAGGCGGAATCACAGCGGAAATTTTCTCCTCTGCGTCGCCCAGATCGGCTTTCTGCCACAGGTCGCGGAGCTTCTTTTTGCCGGAAAGCTCCAGTTCCTCAAAGGTCACGGAAACCTCCGCCTCTTCATCCCCTATGTTGAAAAGGGCCGCGTATACGCTGCCGTCCTCGTCCACAGATTTCCAAGCAGCTTTCTCGTCCGTGCGGTAAATCTGCTCCCCGCCGGAAGTATGATTCAGCACCCGCAGGACTTCCTCATTGGTGAGCAAATCCAGCGTCCACTGGTCGTTGTCTCGCATTTCGCCGCCCATCATCAGAGGGGAGCGGAAGATGCACCAAAGGGTCATAACCGTGCGCTGCTCATCCCGGGTGAAATACGTCCAGTGGCCCTTCCCATCGGTGGTGATGGAGATATGGCCGAAGGGCAGCATATCGCAGTCCGGCCAGCATCCGGGGGAAACCTGCCGCTGCCAGACCTCGCAGCGCTCGAACATAGCTTTCAGGGATTTCCAGTTATCCCAGAAATCGCCCGTCATGCGCCACATGTTGGCAAATTTCCGCATATGCCAGGCCTTTTCGATCACAGCAGGACCGGGGGAAAGGCTCAGCACCATGTCCCTGCCGCTCTTGTCGATGGCGTGGCGGATCATCTCGATCTCCTTTTCCGCCCCATAGGGATTCTGAGGATAAGCTTCCAGGTTGGCGATATCGTCCACCTTCACAAAATCCACGCCCCAGGAGGCGTAAAGCGCAAAAATGGAGTCGTAATATTCCTGAGCGCCCGGCTTTCTGTAATCCACGCCGTACATATCGGAATTCCATTTGCAGACGGAATTGGGGTGGGCAATGCGGTCACAGGTAATGCCATCCGTTCCCAGAACAGGCAGCTGGCGGTGCACAGCCAGGCGGGGAACGCCTCTCATGATATGGATGCCGAAGAGCAGGCCCATATCGTGGATCTTGTCCGCAATAGGCTTGAAGCCCTTCCCGCCTGCAGAGGAGGGGAAGCGGTTTTCCGCCGGGATCTGGCGGCCGTATTCATCCAGGGTAAGGGGCGCAAAAGGGATATAATCCCAGCCCTCGCAGCCCGCTCTGGGCTCGGACCACTGGATATCGCACACCACATACTTCCAGCCATAAGACTTCAGATGTTTTTCCATATATTCGGCGTTGGCGAGGAGCTGCTCCTCATTCACAGCGGGGCCGTAGCAGTCCCAGCTGTTCCAGCCCATGGGTGGGGTCATTGCGACGCGGTCTTTTGCATACATTGATTTCAACTCTCCTTTCGAAGCGTGCCCTCAGGGAACGCTTCCTGAAAAATCCGAGAATGTGTTTCCGCCGTTTACAGCCGGGCGGGCGGCTGACAGTTTTCCTTACTGCCATTATAGTACAACTCTTCGCCGCATTCAACTAAATATTAACGGCGCAGCGCAAAGATGTACGCGGATCTTTATAGCCTCGCACCGCTGATCGCCGGAACCCGGCCCTTTAGACACCGCATTCGTATAAAAACATCTCCGCATCGTTTGCTTCGGCGATCTCCTTTGCAAAGGACGAATATACCGTAACGTCTGCAAACCCGATCTCCCTCAGGATGGCCTCCATCTCCCCCAATTCGTATAAATGGGTCTGAAAATCCATTTCTTCCCGCTGGAGCAGGGTTTCCCCGTCGTAAAGCTCATAAAGAGACGGGCTGAATTGCGTGTGCGACGCTTCGTCATACCGGCTTTTGGAGCTGAGGACCAGACGGTACTTTTCTTTGGTCTCCACCGCGATCCCCTCTTTATACACCTCGCTGTCGGGGCATCGGTCCGCCACAGTGTCTGCCGCAAACACAAATTTTCCGCCCTCTTTTAACAGATATTTCATCTTGGACAATACCCTCCTGCACGATCCCATATCCGTAAACAGGGATATGGAGCCTGAAGATATGAAGATGTAGTCGAATCGTTCGGACGTTTCGTATTCCTCTATGCCGCTCTGAACCACCGAAGCGCCGGGCGCCTTTTCCAAAAGCTTTTGGAGCATTTCCTTTGAACTGTCCACGCCTTTTATGGCGTAACCCCTTTCCAGGAACGGCACAAAAAATCTTCCGCTGCCGCACAAGGGCTCCAGGACGGACATTCCCTCCCGCGCATAGGAAAGATAGAATTCCAGCTCGTCCTTTGGAGCTTCCCTGTGTAAAATTTCATACATTTCCGTGCACAGGCTGCCGTAATAATTCTTCTTCAAGCTTTTCACTTTCAACTCGCCTCCCGTAAGCTTTTTCAGTCTTACCGTTCTGTTCCGCCTCGATTATACTATATAAATCTCCTTTTGGCTACAGATTCGGCCTCCCCGGCATATCTGCCGGCTGAAAACATGCGTTCCTCTGCTGAAGGCTTCTTTTACGGCGGGGATCTGTGTGCTATAATTTATACTTGAAAATAGAGAAACGCAGAAATGCAGGAATCAAAGAAATATAACAGCCGCGGGAACAGAGAAGGCCTGCAGCAGAATCCACTGCGGCATTCCCGGGCTGAAAGGAGAAAGCACTATGAAACACGCGGGAACACGCCCCATAGAAACGGAACGGCTTCTTCTGCGCCCGTTCCGGGTGACCGATGCGGAAGACATGTACAAAAACTGGGCTTCCAGCCCAAATGTCACAAAATTCCTCACCTGGCCCGTCCACTCTTCTCCGGAAGCCACGGCGGAGCTACTAAAGCAATGGGAAGCGGGTTATGAAGACCCGGCCCAGTACCTCTGGTGCATCGAGTGGAAAAAAAGCAGAGAAGCCATCGGCAGCCTGAGCGTTGTGCATATAGATGAAAATGTCCGCTCCATGGAGATCGGTTACTGCATCGGAGAAGCCTATTGGCACAGGGGGATCATGACCGAGGCTCTCCGAGGCGTGATCGCCTATCTTTTTGCAAATACGGACTGCAACCGCATATGCGCCAAGCACGATGTGAACAATCCCAATTCCGGAAAGGTCATGCTCAAATGCGGCCTTTCCTATGAAGGAACTCTCCGGCAGGCTGGCCGGAACAATACCGGCATATGCGATCTTTCCGTCTACGGCCTTCTACGTCCCCAGTATGAACAAAAGCAGGAAAAGAGATAAAAAAACAGCGGCCTTCCTGATCCAAGGTCCGAAGCCGTCTCTCCGCCGCGGGGGTGAGCGCCGCACGCCCGGCGGGGAACATTCCTGTGTCTCCGCATCCTCTGCAGCCACTAGCCCTTGCGCCTTTCCTGTCCATAGCCCCGAGCCCCAAGCGCCCGTCAAAGCAGCATCGCCTTCGAAAACAGGGGCGGAGAGCGAAGCAGGGCCGTTTTCTTCAGATGCAGGACCGTGTAGGTGTTTTTCTCGATCTGCAGGAGCCCTTCCCCTTCCATACGGGAAAGCTCCCGGCAGAGAGCGCTGCGGTTGACGCACAAAAACCGGGAAAGCTCCGCCTTGTTCAGAGGGGATATGAGCCTGGTATCCTCCGGGCTCTGCATCAGTCCGCGCAGGTAAAGCCAGATCCTTTCCCGCAGGGATTTGCGGGAAAGGATATTGATCTTTTCCATCAGCAGGCGGTTTTTTAGCGCAGACGCCTGAGAAAGATTCCGCAGAAGCCTCTGCCCTGCGGCGGCGCAGCCCGGGACGGGGAAAAACAGCCGTTCCCAGGGAAGAAACAGCATACGGGTCTGCCGGGCGGCCCTGCAGCTCACGTCGCTGCCCTCTAAAGCCGGATGCAGAAAAGGCAGGCCCCAGGGGGAGTCCCCGCGAAGCTCCATATATAGGAAGCTTTTCCCGTATACATCTTCCTTTTCTACAAAGACCCGCCCGGAAAGGAGAAGGCCCAAAGCGGTCAGGCGGTTTCCCTGCAGCAGGAGGTATTGCCCCTTTTCATATTCCCTGCTGTATGCCCCCAGTTCTTCCAGCAGCAGCCACACTTCTTCCTGAGAGATCCCCTGAAAAACAGGATGCAGCATACCCGTCATTCCGCCTTTCTTTCTGGTATTTCAATCATGTTTCTCCGTTTTTGCCCATGGGTATGGAGATTTCTTTATCAAATAGTATATACGAAACCTGTTGCTGCAGCAACGGGATTTTTGGCCTCCAAGTGCTACACTTATGAAGGAATCATTACGAAATATACTTCCACATCAAAGCCGCCGCTCCCTTTTAGGATAAGGCTGCCCGGTGTATCACCGGCACAGAGTGCGCAGCGACAAGGTGGAATATCTTCTGGAAGGAAATTTTTCCGTGCGGCTGCGGAAAAAGGAAGGACAGGCTCAGCAGGGCCTCGTCTCTCCCTTCCTGAAATCAGAGGCGGGGGAACAAATATGGAAACAATCGAAATCTTCAAGCAGCTTGCCATCATCATAGTGGCAGCCAAGTGCTTCGGCCTTCTGGCCGGGAAGCTCCATGCGCCCCAGGTAGTGGGCGAAATCATCGCGGGGCTTGTCATCGGCCCCAGTGTGCTGAATCTTGTAGCCCAAAATGATTTTCTCACCAGGATGGCGGAGATCGGCGTAGTGCTCCTCATGTTCCTGGCGGGCCTGGAAACGGATATCAAGGATCTTCTCAAAACAGGCCCCATTGCTTTCGCTGTGGCCTGCGTGGGGGTGGCGGTGCCCCTTCTCGGCGGTTATGTGCTTTACAGCTGCTTTTACGGCTGGGAAGCCGTGGGCACCGAGGAATTCTATAAAGCTGTGTTCATGGGCGTCATCATGACGGCCACCTCCGTAAGCATCACTGTGCAGACTCTGCGGGAGCTGGGGCACTTAAAGGGCCGGGTGGGAACCACCATTGTCAGCGCGGCCATCATAGACGATGTGATCGGCATCCTCGTGCTCACCTTTGTGATCGGCTTCAAGAGCCCGGATTCCCAGCCCATGACGGTAGTGGTGAACACAATTCTCTTCTTCCTTGTGAGCGCGGTGCTTGGGGCCGCCTTCTATTTCTTCTTCAAATTCATGAGCCGCCGGTACCCCCATCACCGCCGGACGCCTATCTATGGGCTGGCTCTCTGCTTTTTTCTGGCCTATATCGCCGAAAAATTCTTCGGCATCGCAGATATCACCGGCGCGTATCTGGCGGGCATCATCCTCTGCAGCGTGCGGGATTCCGACTACATCGCCCGCAAGATGGATGTGAGCTCCTATATGCTCTTCGGCCCCATCTTTTTCGCCAGCATCGGCCTCAAAACAGAGATCAGCGGTGTAACGCCCGCCGTTCTCCTTTTCTCCGCCGCCTTTATTATCGTCGCCCTGCTGGCGAAAATCGTGGGCTGCGGCCTAATGGCTAAGCTCTGCCGCTTCAGCGGCAGAGACTCCCTGAAGGTAGGCGTGGGAATGATGACTCGAGGTGAAGTGGCCCTCATTGTATCCCAGAAGGGCCTTGCTGTAGGGTTACTGGATTCCGTCTATTTTACATCCGTCATCCTTCTGATCATGATCTCTTCCATAGCCACACCTATTTTTCTCAAGCTTCTGTATAAAGGGGAGACGCCCAGCGACGGCCCCGCTTCAGACGCACCCATGCCCCAGCCTGATACGCCGAATCCGGCAGCCGGAAAAGCATAACAAAACCGGGTGCAAATAGACCATCTGCCGTATGCCGATGGTTTCGCCGCCATTCAGAATACGCCAACAAAAAAAGACCTGCATGCAGCTTTGCATGCAGGTCTTTTTGCTGTTATTGGGATTTGCAGAGGGCCCATAGCCGGGAAAATCTCCCGGTGGTAATCGCAATTTTCCGCTTCTTCGACCCTTTTTCCGAATCCATACCGGCGGACTGTGAAGTATTCATGCCGTGCTTTACTCCAGCAATGGCTCCTTTTCCAGGGAAACAGTTTCAGGAGTTTTTCCCTCGGATTCAAAGAGAATCAGCTCGTTCTCCCCTTCCTTCAGAAGAGGAGCCGGAATATACAGGCGCTTCTGAGGCCCTTTCTCCCAAAAGCGGCCCAGGTTAAAGCCGTTCAGCACCGCAAAACCCTTGCCCCAGCCGGTGAAGTCCAGGAAGGTGTCGCAGGCGTCTCCCTTTTCCACCTGAAAGCGGAACCGGTAGAAGGCAGGTTCCCCGGATGTCCAGCCCTTTGAAAAATCCAGCTTTTCCAGATTATCCATAGGAAGGGGGAACATTTCCCAGCCGAACTGATGCCGGGCGTTCAGCAGCACGCCGCCCGCTATGCCCTTTTTCTGGCTTTCGATGCGGGGCCCGAAATTCACGCGGCCCATGTTCTCCGTCAGGATGGAAAGCGAACTATCCTCTGCACAGAAAAGATCCGTTTCCCGCTCCTCCAGAAGCTCTCTGTCATAGAAAGTCGTTACTGGCTCCCCGCCGAAAAAGACCTGAGCTCTGTCACCAGCACCCAGCAGCTTGATTTTTTCAATCCGATCCCCTTTTGAGAGAACCGTCCGATAGAGCACATAGCCCCAGTTCTGATCCAGCTCTTCCATGGAAAGAGGCCAGGGGTTCCGCACAGGAGCGCTCAAATCTTCAAGAGAGGCGAAAAGCCCCACCTTTTCCTCACACTGCAGCTTTCCATAAGCCTTTCTGCGGATAACCGTGGAAAGCTCCACCTCCGGCACAGGCGCGTATTTCCGGATGATCTCCTGAAAAGCCCTGTATTTGGGCGTTATCGACCCATCCTCTGAAAGGACGGCGTCGTAGTCATAGGAGGTCACATCCGGCGTGAGCTCGTCGTAGTAGTTGGAGCCGTTCATGAATCCGAAATTCGTCCCGCCGTGGAACATGTAGATATTCACGTTCCCCAGCCGAAGAAGATCCTCAAAATCTTTTTTGTTCTGTTCCAGGTCAGAGGTACTGTGCTTCCCGCAGCCCCAGTGGTCAAACCAGCCCACCCAGAATTCCATGCACATCAGGGGCCCCTTCGTGTAGCGGGAGAGGATCCCAAACCTCTCCTCCGTGCGGGAGCCAAAATTGGCTGTGGGGTGCACGTCCGGCAGGGTCCCGCTCCTGAGAGCGTCGTCCCACGCGCCGTCTGAGGTGACAAAAGGCACCTCCACCCCGTTTTTCTCCATCATTTTCTTCAAGGCCCGCAGGTATTCCTTATCGTTGCCGTAGGAGCCGTATTCGTTTTCGATCTGGAAAAGGATCACCGGCCCTCCTTTGGTGATCTGCAGGGGAGCAAGCTCCTTGAAGAGCCGCTCGTAATACTCCTCCACCGCCTTCAGATACCCGGGGTGAGAGGTGCGCAGCCGCAGGCCGGGCTCCTTCATAAGCCAAGACGGAAGGCCGCCCAACTCCCATTCTGCGCAGATATAGGGGGCCGGCCGAAGGATGGCTTTCAACCCCAGTTCCCCGGCAATGGAAACAAATTTTGCCACATCCAGCATGCCCGAAAAGCAGAATTCCCCTTTGCGGGGCTCATGCAGGTTCCAGGGGATATAGGTCTCCACTGTATTGCAGCCCATGGCCTTGAGCTTTTCCAGCCTGTCCCTCCAATATTCCGGCACCACCCGGAAATAATGAATGCTCCCGGAAATGATCCGGAAGGGTTCGCCGTCCAGCCAAAAGGAACCTTCTCTGATTTCAAAACTTCCCATGCCTTCCATCTCCTTGTATTCAAAATCCGCATTCGGCAGCTTTCCCCTTTCCCTTCTTCCGGCATCCATCCGAAAGCGCCAGGCAGTCCGCAGGCGCGGCAAATACGGAGAGCTCCCCTTTCGCATTGGTTTAGTATAGCATAGGGAACGCAGGAGAAAAATGGCTTTTTGTAAACTTACGGGGCAAAAAGTCCACCTTTTCCCGTCTTTCTCCCCTTGTGTAAAGCCGCAAAATACAAAACAGCGCGGGTATGAGCGCCCGGAAACGGGACGTTCCCGCGCCGTTTTGTATTCGCCGTATCATACCGTATCATAAGCGCGCCCCATCAGACGGCGCCCCGTAGCCCGGCGGCGCAGCGGCCTGACAGCACAGCAGCACAGCGTCATAGCGTCATAGCGGCGGAAGGCCGCCGCTATGCGGGGCAGCAGGGGCCCCAGTCTTCCGGAAAGAGACGGAAAACGTAAAAGCCGAAAACACAAGCGCACAAAGGCACAGTTTTCCAAAGCTTCCCTGCCGGAGAGCACGCCCTCTCCGGCGGGAGGAAGGATGAGCCCCTCAGTCCTTATTCAGCATGGACGCCCATCCGTCGAAGCTTTCCAGAACGGCCTGCCG
>URRG01000081.1 GCA_900550095.1 uncultured Oscillospiraceae bacterium | reverse complement strand
GGGGCCCGTCCTGGGCATCCATATCGGGACAGGCGCCGTGGCCGTATCCTGGGAGGAAGAATAAAAAACGCTGCGCCGCCGTCTCCCCTCCCAGAGGAAGACGGCGGCGCTTCTGTGCGTCCCAGCACATCATATTTGTTTCCGAAAAATGACCGTGCTCCGCAAATAACAGAAAGCCTCTTCAAGGCTTCGGCTGCTCCCCTTCCGTTTGGGCAGGGATTTCGTTCCGGCCGTAAATACGTCTTTCTATTACGCTGCTGTTTGGAAGCTTCCAAAGTGATTCCATATAGGAATAATATGTTCCCGGAGTAATGACACCATTGGTTCGAAGCCAATCTACTCCGGCATGGCCCATTACGGTATCCGCCAAAAGCACACAGTTCGTACCGCAGACATAGTAGGTTTTAAATTTTCCTTTTTTAAATTTAAGGAACCGCGCTCCCGTTCTTTTGTAGAGGACACTGGCGGCATCCATCCGCTCGCCGGTATTGTCTGTTCCTCTGAGCCTGTTGCCCTGCTTCTCCCGCTTTCCCTTCTTCTTTTTTCTTTCCTCCTGCCGCCTTTCCAGCGCGCAGGGCCAGGAATAAGCATCCTGAAGGATCCGCGTCAGCGCTTCCCTTACATCCCGAAATTCCCTCTCTGTCAGCAGAACAACGAATCCGACCAGTTTTTTCTTTTCAAATTTCAAACAATGGCTGATATATGGAATCCGCGGCACTACCGCTAAAGTCCCGTCTGAAATCAACCCCCAAAAACGGTGGGAAGCCGTGTCGTAGCACCCATAAGAATATACAGTTCCGTCCAGGCAGAGATCCACATGGCCGAAGCCTTCCATGATTCCTTTTTTCAGGTGAATAAAAATCTCTATATAGTGAGAAGCGCTTTCCCCCTCTAAAGTCAAATCAGGCCGGTCAGGCGGTTCTACCTTCAGAGACGCGTTGACGGAGTCAAGAAGTCTCCGGGGCAAAAAAGCGGCGGCCAGAACCGGAAGAGCCAGCCGGACTTTTTTCCGTATTTTTTTCTTTCCGTATTCTGTACACAGAACAGCCCCGGCAGCATCTCCCGCAACCGTCAGCCCACAGACGATAAGATACGCTCCAAACCAAAGAAGCGCCAGAACGCCGTTTTCCATGGGATTGCTGAAAAACAGCACTCCAAATCCAAAGGATACCGCCGCATCAAAAAAGGAACGGCGCCAGCCCGGCGCCTGATCTCTCAGCAGGGTAATTCCATTGATTAGGCGGATGATCCCATTCAAAACCGCCCATATTCCCAGGCAGAGGGCAAGCCAGCGGGTCAGCACCCACGGAAATTCTGCGGCTATACCGCCAAAAACCATATACAGGACCGCCGTAGAAACACGGAGGCGCTTCCTGCCCTTTTCTCCTCCTAAAACGGAGAGAAGGCCGATTCCCCCGGCGGCAACCAGAAAAAGTGGAAGCAGCCAGATAAAGAGCTCCCACACCTTCTGCGGCCAAAGCAAAAGGCTCGTTCCCATGGCAATATGGGCCGCAGCGGACAGCGCAAGAGAAAGGGGAGACAGCTTCTCCCCTTTTTTTGCTTTCTTGCAGTAAGCGGCAGCCTCAGATGCTGCCGCCTCTTTTCCAGCCGCTCGTTCTCTTTTTTCCTTTCGGCCTCTCAGTTGAATTTCACCGCCGTTCCATACACAAACACCGTGACCCGGTTGGTTATGCTCACCTGAAACCGCGTGTTCATCACGGCGTCCGCCCCATAGCGTGAGGCCTCCATACACATATTGGAAACCGCCTGGTTTTTGCAGGTATTGGTGATTTCATCCTGGATCATATAATTGTTCACAGATGAACTCACGCCCGTCACCAGAGAAATGGGAGTGTACTCCCGGCCAATGCTCTCCGTATTGAAAACATACATAGCTTTCCCCTCCGTATTTGCGGCCCCGCTTTTTGTGCGGATGCCTTTGTTTTCCTTCTTTTCTTTCAGTATATATGGCAGACTGCTGAATGTCAATGAGGCGGTTTGCGGGAACGCTCCCCGGAAGTTTCTATTCCGCCGGGCATCCCGGAACCCGCCGCTTTCCGCGCGATATGAAGGAGCTCCCCCGGCTTCCGCCGGAGAGCTCCTTCTATATTTCTGCACTTCTGCATCTCTGCATTACTGCGGTATCCGAAGAATAGTATGCGTCCTTCCGCACCAGGCGGATCTCTACTCTGGCAGTCGATTTACGCCGTGGCATACGCCTGCCCGCTGCGGAAAAACTGCGTATCTGTTTTTTCTCCCGGCTTCTCAAGGGAATGAATCCCAAAGGCGGAAACATCCGCGCCGATCCCGGAGCTGGAGAGATAATAATGCCTAACTGCCATATCTGTACCTCCTTTTCTGAAAAGGCCCGGAGACGGGCATGCCGCCTCCGGGCCCACAGGCTCTGCTCCTTCAATCCGCGCCTATATCCGCTGTATCCGGCGGGAAAAGAAACAGCCTGTTTTCTGTTTTGCCTTTTGCCGTTTTCTGTTGGTTTTGCCGGTTACCGGCCAAGATCCGCCGGTATTATTCGCCCTTCCGGATCCGGATGCAAAGCTCCCCGTCGCCGTGGAGGACATACTTGACCTCTGCGCCCTTCATTCCGTTGACGGAGATTTCATCTTCCCCGCTGTGGGTGGAAACAGCCGCATGAGCGTATACAGGCGATACATCCCGCAGGGAAATATGGATGCTTCCGTCCTTTTCCAGGCAGATTTCCTTCATATGAGCATTGTAGAGCTCCACATGGACGCGGTCTTCCTCGCCGGCCACAATGTGGAACCGCCGCGCCACGCCGTCCGTGGGGATGATATGACGGGCTCCGTCTCTTTCCTCCAGCAGGCCGCCATAGAGGATCTCCCCGAAATCGGGATCTTCCGCCAGGATGACGGAGGCTCCGCGGAGATAGCCGCAGTGGCCCAGATCCGTTTCGCAGCCGTAGATCCACACGCCTCTCTGGTGGCTCTGGCCCAGCCAGGTCTTTCCATAGGGCGCGGCCTCGAAGCCGCCGCTGGTGGCGCCGTCGTTTTCCTTGCCCGGGAACCAGTAGCCGTAGCCGCTCTCTTCATCCCCGGCGTTCAAAATGGCCCATGTGCTCATAAGAGACACGGACGCCAGACGCAGAAGCTCAAAGGGGGATTCCGAGCCGTAAAGGGCATCCTGCAGAAGGGCCCAGCCGCCCATCTGCGCCATATAGCCCAGCGTATAGCGGGTGCTGTCGCCCCGGATATCGCTGCCCGTGATATAGTACGCGTTTTCCACGAAGCCGCGGCAGGCGATATTGCAGGAACGCTGGTACTGATCGAACGCCTCCACCTGGGACGCCGTATAGGTGAACATGCTGCCGCTCTCGGAGGAATAGAGTCCGCAGGCGTGCTTTCTGCCCCAATCTACGATGGCCTGGGTAGATTCAAAGCCTGTGGTGTCGAAGGAGTATTCGGAGCCGAACAGATCCTCGTTTTCACGGATAAAGAATTCCGTCTTGTGATGCCAGTGGTATTCCAGCCTGCGGGCCTTTATATCCATTCCCTCCCGGCGGAGAGCGTCGATGGCGTCCGCAATAGCCAGCTCGTTATAAAAGCCCGTCACATAGGGGGACCAATAGCCGTTGGTCCATTCGTAGCTCTGCTCGATCTCCATAGGATACTGGTACATAGCCAGATAGGTGCCGTAGGCCCTTTCCAGATATTCGGCAGCAGAAAGCTTCATGGGGATCTGAGGATTGTTCCGGGCTATCTCATACATCTTCAAGTACATGAGGGCGATATGGGGATAGTCGTAAACGCGCCATACATGCAAAAGCTCATTTGCGTTCAGGTTCTTCCGGTTCCGCAGAGTATACCAATCCGGAATGCCGTAAATAGCATAGGGGTAATCGTCCGTATCCTTTCTCTGCAGGCCGCCCCACACAAAATGCTCTATGTAGTCGTCCAGGGCCCTGATCTCGGCCTCGTCGGGAATATCCGCGTTTTTGGCGGCCAGGAATGCGGGCTTGGAAAGACCCGGGTCGTCGCAGGTGACCTCATAAATACGCCAGCCCTCGATCTCGTCGTAATGGTCGGGATCCAAAAGGGCCCCCGTCTTGGTGTTGCGTTCCCGCAGAAGGCCGTCGTACCATTTTTCCGGGTCATGGAGCTGGCACCGCCGGATATAATCGGAACGGCGCTCCAACAGCTCGGCCACCGGCAGGGTGGAGAACATCTCCAGATACCCCTCCCGGCCGTCCCCATACCGCAAAGTCAGAAGGTTTTCGCCCAAACGGCGGAATTTCACTTCATAGAGGAATTTTTCCCCTTCATGGGAAACAAGGCGGATCTCCGTTTCCGCAGGATGCTCCGCAGAAAGCTCTACGCTGTCATAAGCGCCCCGCAGAAGCAGACGGGCCGAATGGTCCTTGGGCACCGTAAGTCCCGGCACGGCCTGCACATCGATCTTTCCTTCGCGCACCAGCGCCTTCCGCGCCTCTTCGTAATTCTCCACCCACTGGAAGGTAAAGCCATATTCCCTCTTTTCTCCCGGCTGCAGGCTGCAGGAGCTGGTGGGAAGGCGCCAGCGCCCGCCATCCTCCTGCCGGGCACGGCGGGCCGCCCCGGAACCGTATATGTAAGCGGAATATATACCCTTATACCGCTCTTCCCGCTCCGAAAGGTCGAAGAATTCCAGCCGGGTCCCTTCCTCCGGGAGGAACAGCATATAAGGAGCCTTGCCGTCGCAGGGAGTGCACAGGAAGAAGGAGTTGTCCCCCGCCACCTGGCTGTGGCGCAGCATGCGCTCCGCGGCGTTTACGCCCCAGTCCATCCGGTTGTTGATGGGGAAGGGTACGCGCAGATCCTCGATCACAGCAGGGGCATCCCCCGTATTCTCTACAGAGAGCTTGTACAGAAGCTTTTCGCCTCTGAGCTGGAACCGGATGGAAACCGAAAGGCCGTCCTTCGAGAAGGAAAGGCCGTTTTTCCCACAGTCGGAAGCCGTCTCTTCCGCCGTCCAAAGACGCCGCCCGTCTTCCGTATGCAGTTCCACATCGCCGAAGGCCACCTTTGCGTCGAAGACCTCCACGCTGCCCTTTGTCCTGCGGAGACTGGAAAGGCGGCCGTTTTTCAAAACGGCGCTGTGACTGGCGTTTGTAAGCTCCCGGATGGTATCCAAAAGGACAGGCTCCTTGGAAAAACGAAAAGATACGGCCCGCATGCCGTTCACGCCCTGCTCCAGGCTGTTGGGAGTCCGGCCCAAACGCATCAAACAGCTTGCGGTTTCCTGGGAATTGGCGCTCACTGCCAGAAAGAACTGCCACCTGGCGGATTTCCCCGCAGGCAGAGACAGCGAACGGGAAGGGTTCCTCCATACGGCCCCGTCATAGCAGGGGGCCTTTTTCCGGCCCTGGGCATACAGATAGCACCTGTAAACGCCTTCTTCGCACCTGGGCTCGCAGAGCTCCAGCTGCGTCTGGCCGTAGGGCATCACCAAAAGGCTGCTTCCTGCCCGGCCCTTTATAGGATGGGCGATGTAATAATCATCCGCGTCGTAAAAAATTTCGCCCCGGCCTCCGCAGACCGCATCTGCCGGAATATCGAGATACAGATCCGCAAGCTCCACCGGCTCCTTCCCGCCGTTGTGCAGAACAGCAGTAAAGCACAGGATATCCTGCTCGATCTGTTCAAAGCTTCCTTCGGCGGTCAAACCAGCTTTCTCAAAATTGACCGCGCCTCCCTCCCCCTCAGCGTGAAGGTTCCCGGCTTCAAACAGAAGGGGGCTGGGGAGCTCCTCCCCCTCTTTCCACCGGAAGCCCGTAAAGCTTCCCTTTTCAAACAACCAATCCATAGAACAGCTCCTTTCCGGCCCGCCTTTTGGAAGACGGGGACCAGCAATATATGATATATGTCGCCTGATATCCGGAATGACCCGGAAACCGGCAATCCCTTTTGCAGGATTGCCGGCTCAGCCTGCACTGCAAAGGATCCGAAAGGCTTTATCCCTTCACGGCTCCCAGGGAGATGCCTCCCACAAAATACCGCTGGAAGAAAGGATAAATAATCGCAATGGGGATAGTGACCACCATGGTCGTGGCTGCGCGGATCGTTGTGGTCGTAAGCATCTTGAATGCCTCGTTCACGTTCGTATCCATCAGATCCTTGGCGATCTCCGATTTCATGAGCAGACGCCGCAGGGTCATCTGCAGAGTATCGTATTCGCCGGAAGCGTTGTAAACCATCACATCAAACCAGTTATTCCAGTGGTTCACGCCTGTAATAACCGCCAAAGCCGCAAAAACCGGCACACTGATGGGAAATATGATGCGGGCGAAAATCCTGAGTTCTCCCGCGCCGTCCAGCCGGGCGGATTCCATAAGAGCGTCGGGCTGGTTTTCGATATATGAGGTGATCATCAGAACATTCCAGCCGGAAATCAGGCTGGGCAGCCAGTACACCGTGAAGGTATCCAGCAGGTTCAGCTCGTTATACAGAATATAGGTGGGAATCAGGCCCATGGGGATATACATGGTCAAAACAGTGATAAGACGCATGAACTTTTTCCCTTTGAAGGCCTTCTGTGCGAGAACATAGCCCAGGATGCCGCAGGCCGCCAGATTGGTCACCGTGCCCACCACCACGCGGAGAATGGACATGATCACGCTTCTGCCGAACCCGGAGACCGTCACCACGTATTCGTAGTTCGACCAGGTGAATTCTCTGGGCCACCAGTAAATACCCCCTCTTACCGCGTCGGTCCCCTCATTTAAAGAAAGGATGAGCTGGTTCCAAAACGGATAAAAGAAGAGGAAAAAAGCCACGACTGCAAGTATGACGTTGAAAACGTCGAACACGGTTCCGGCTTTTGTTTCCTTGATATAGATAGGACGCTTATTGGACGCCATGGGAACACATCTCCTCTCTCTGTTAATAGATGGACATATCCGCGAGCTTTCTGGAAATCCAGTTGGTAATGACCAGAAGCACCACGCCGATCAGCCCCTTGAGGAGGCTCACGGCCGTACCAAAGGAATACTGGCCCATTTCCAGACCATACCGGTACACATAGGTATCGATAGTCTCATAAAATTCGCGGGTCGTAGCGGTGCCCAGGAGCAGATGCTGCTCAAAGCCGCCGTTGATGATGCCGCCCACACCCAAAATAAAGAGCATGATGATAGTAGAGGAGATTCCCGGAAGGGTGATATGCCATACCATCCCCCACCGTCCCAAACCGTCTACGGCGCCGGCCTGGTACAGCTCCTGATCGATGCCCGCCATAGAGGACATATAGATGATGGAGCTCCAGCCCATGGTCTTCCAGATGTTCAGGACCGTGATAAAGATCCAGTATGTATCGCCCTTTGTTATGATATTGACGGGCTTTTCCAAAAGGCCCATATTGATCAGGACCTCATTTACAAGACCGTCCGTGTTGAAGAGAGACATAGCCAGAGAGGCCACAACCACCCAGCTCACAAAATGAGGAAGATAGCTGACCGTCTGCAGCACGCACTTCATGGTCTTGAGCCGGAGCTCGTTGAGCATCAAAGCCAAAATGATCGGCGCCACAAAGCCCACCGTGATATTCAGGCCGCCCATTACCAGCGTGTTGCGGATCACAAGCCACACATCCGGCAGAGAGAAAAACTGTTCAAAATACTTCAGCCCTACAAATTCAGAGCCGAAAAAGCCCTTACGGGCCTTATAATCGATAAACGCCATGTAGTTTCCCAGCATGGGAAGCAAATAAAAGACAACCATAAAGGCCAGGGCAAGGACCGAAATGATCCACAGCTGCCTGTCGCGCTTAAAATTATGCTTCAGCCTCTGGAACCGCCCGGATTTTTCGTCGGCCGGCCGCACGGAAACCGCCGCCCCTTTTTGCTTAGCCATAATCCACCCCTTACTTCTGCAAAGAAAAAGGAGCCGCCGTATCCATGTATACAACGGCCCCTTTTTCCCATTTCTTCAAACCGACTGTATTCTGCAGACCGTTCTGTCTGCCTGCAAAGCTTCCGCTGGGATCACTTGATCCGCTGGTTGTCTACCCACAAAGTATCGATGCCGAGAAGTTCCTTATTCTCATGATACTTCTCTGTGCGGTATTTCTCCAGATCGTGCATACCTGCCTGCTCCAGCTTGTCTCTGGCAGCTTCCAAAGCGGCCAGGGCGGCTGTCTCAGAATCGGCGGTGACGATGTTGATCCATTCGGTCTTGGCGATCTCGTCGGTATTCTGCTTTACAACATACATGGGGTCGTCGGCAGGGATGGTCACTGCGAAGACCGTTGCATTGTAAGGTTTGCTGTCGTCATAATTTTCCCAGCAAATATTCCAGCCTTCGTCCAGATATTTGCTCTTATCTTCTGTGAGCGGATAGGTTTCGCCCACGCCGAAGCTGTCTTCCACACGGGGATCCAGCTCATAGGGCAGTTCGATGTTGCCCTTGGCCAGCGCGCTGCGGCGTGCTACCAGGAGGTAGTTGCCTGCGCCGCTCTCCTGATGAGGAGTA
>URRG01000080.1 GCA_900550095.1 uncultured Oscillospiraceae bacterium | reverse complement strand
ACGGCGGTTCTCGCCTTGAAGAGCAGGCCGGTGCACTATGTCTTGTCGCAGTCCGGGTGTACAGCGTTTATGCAGGCGTTGGCAGAAGTAACCGCGGGCCGCCGGGAGCTCCGAGTCACGGTTTTGGATGGATCGGGAGCTATCCATGCGCCCGGTTCGGCGGCCTGCCACAGCAGTGGGGAGGCCCTGAATGCGGCGGTGGTGGAGTTGTTTGGCGAGCTGGTGCACCGTCATAACACGGCAAAGGATATTTGTGAGCAGGGTGGTGAACCGCCGGTATATGAGCCCAGGCTTTATTTGGTGAATGGCGTCAATGAGGTGTTTAGCCTGCTGACGGAAGACGGTAAGGATAAGCTGCATGTCCTGCTGGAAAAGTGCGAGGTGCCGTTGGCTGTGTTCTTTGTCATGGCTGAAACCGCTGCCGGAGTTTCCTCTTTCTCCTTCCGCCCCTGGTTTAAAAAACAGGCGGTTTTTAACACCGCTGTTTGGGTAGGCGATGGAATTTCGGATCAGTTCCAGCTCAAAGTACGGCCCGGCCGCCAGCTCTATGAGCATGTTGGGGATGAATTTGGCTATTTGGTGGAGGATGGCAGGCCGGCATTGATAAAGCTGCTGGCCACCGAGGAAGGCCTCGGCTCCGGCGAGACGCCCATCTTCCCCGTGCAGATCTTCAAGGTGAAGGAAGGCGTCAACTACAATCCCGGCGACCCCAACTACGATCTTTTCAAAATGGCTATAAAGACCTCTGCAAAGAGGCTTTTCCCCAATTTCAGCTTTATCGACGCGCCCTTCAACCTGCAGTATTACAAGCCGGGCGATTACAATTCGGAGATCGCCTATATGGGCTGCCGCACCAGGGTCATGGGGAACGTCCACGACCGCAGCCGGGAGGTCACCTGCGGAAGAGGGAACCTGAGCTTTACCTCCGTCAACCTGCCCCGGATCGCTCTGGAAGCCAAAGGGGATCTCAAGCGGTTTTACGCTGTTTTGGATGAGCGCATCGATCTGGTGATCCGCCAGCTCCTGCACCGCTTTGCGATCCAGTGCGGCAAGAAGGTGTATAACTATCCCTTCCTCATGGGCCAGGGCGTGTGGATCGATTCGGAAAAGCTCGGCCCTGCGGACAGCGTTGCGGAGGTCCTGAAGCACGGCACCCTCAGCGTGGGCTTCATCGGCCTTGCGGAGACCCTAAAGGCCCTTACGGGAAAGCACCACGGCGAAAGCGCCGAAAGCCAGAGGCTGGGCCTTGAGATCATCGGCCGCATGCGCCGCCGCATGGATGAGGAAAGCGAAAAAACGGGCCTGAATTTCACCCTTCTGGCCACCCCGGCGGAGGGGCTCTCCGGGCGCTTCCTCCGCATAGACAAGAAAAGGTTCGGCGAGATCCCCGGCGTGACGGACCGGGAATACTACACCAATTCCTTCCACATCCCCGTATACTTCCCCATCGGGGCGTACGATAAGATACGCCTGGAGGCTCCCTATCACGCGCTTACCAATGCGGGCCATATCAGCTATGTGGAGCTGGACGGCGACACCTGCAAGAACCTGAAGGCCTTTGAGAGCATCATCCGCTGTATGAAGGAGGCGGGCGTTGGCTACGGCAGCGTCAACCATCCTGTGGACAGGGACCCTATCTGCGGCTACACGGGCGTGATCGATGAGGTGTGCCCCCGCTGCGGCCGCCGGGAGGGCGAGGCCGTCAGCATCGAAAAGCTCCAGGAGCTCAGAAAGAAATATCCCAATATGCCGCGGATCAGCTATGACTGCTGCCGCTGAAGGCGGGGAATTTCTCAGAGTATAATACAAAAAGTTGAATACAGAAAATATATACAATCAGGATATATGATATAGAATTGTGTCGGCATCTAAGTCTTTACGTATCTGAAGGAGGAACCGGATATGAGCCAGAAAACGATCACTTGCGATACAAACGGAATGGTGGGGGCGAACGTCTCCTTTGAGCGGATCCGCCGCATCACAGGCTATCTTGTGGGGACCATAGACCGCTTCAACAACGCCAAGCGCGCCGAAGAAAAGGACAGGGTGAAGCACAGCCTTTGAGCCTGTGAACCTGTAAATCTGTAAGCCTGTAGGTTTGTAAGTCTGTAAGTCTGTAAGATTGTCAGCGGTTACGGGCTTTCAGAAAGGCCCGAAGGCGGGCGGGTGCGCGTATATTTGCGCCTGTGTGCTGTGCCCAGTGCCCGGCATCCAGCATCCGGCATTCTGCGTACTCATCCTGCACGCCGCAATACCCGGCATAGCGTGTTCGCGCTGTGGGGCGCTGTTTCGAGCAAAGCGTAAGGGGGCCTTCCGCGGGGGATGGTAAAAACCGTTCCCTGCGTTTTCCTGTGGGGCCCAGATAGGTCTGAAGGGGTCTTGAAGGGCTGGAGGCCGAAGGCTGAAGAAAGGCAGGGAGCCGGGCTCCGGGCTCCGGAATCCAGAATCCGGAAACCAGGAATCAGGAATCGGAAGCCTGGGGGTCTGATGGTCTGAGAGTCTGGGAAGCCGGAGATAAGAAGAAAAAGGAAAAGGATACGAAGGAGCGAGAGACATGCGAAAAAGCATCCGGGTAGCGGGTATAGTGGACGATTCCATCGTAGACGGCCCCGGCATCCGATTTTCCGTATTTGTGCAGGGGTGCCCCCACAAGTGCCCCGGCTGCCACAATCCCCAGACCCATCCTTTTGAAGGGGGAACGGTGATGGAGCCGGAGGAAATCCTGGAACGCATGCGGAAAAATCCCCTTTTAGAAGGCCTCACCCTGAGCGGAGGGGAACCTTTCTGCCAGGCGGAGGCTCTGGCGTATCTGGCCCGGCAGACGCATGACGCCGGGTGGGACGTGGTATGCTACACGGGGTATACTCTGGAGCGGCTTCTTTCTATGGAGGATCCCCATATCCGGGAGCTTCTGGAAGAGGTGGATCTCCTGATCGACGGCCCTTTTATCCTGGAACAGCGGGATCTGACGCTTTCCTTCCGCGGGAGCTCCAATCAGCGCCTCATCCTCGTGAAGCCCACTCTTCGGACGGGGAAAATAGCCCTTTACGACCCGGAAGAGGACTGGGAACTTTGAGATGTATGCCTGCCCGGGGCATAAAACGAAGCCCGCAAAAAACCGGACGCGGGAAAGACTGCAGCGCATCGACAGAAAAGCCAGAGCTCTCTGGGGCTTTTGCCCCGGGGAGCGTTTTTTATGCTCAGCCCCGCGGCTTCCGTTTTCCCCCAGCTTTTGATTTTTTTCCTGTCCTTCCTTTTTATCTATCCATACATTTCTTTCCCTTTCCTTTTTTCCTTCTTCCTCCCCTTTCTCTTCCCTTCTCCCTCTCTCCCTCTCGTGTTGCTCTTTCCCTCCCATATCTTCTATCTGCCTTTTTGCCTTTTTTCTTTTTTTGCTTCTTGGGCTTTTGTTTTTTCGTTTTCCGTTTCCTGTTCCCCAATCCCCTCTTTCTGCCTTCTGCTTCCTGCTTTCTTTTTCCTCTTTTCCCCCTTTCTCTTCCATGCAGGATTTTGTTTAGTAAGTAAACAAAATAATAAAATTTACTTACTGTTTTTATATCTCTGCTAAGCCGCAGGGGCTTGTGGGAGATTTGTTCCGATCCATGAGAAGCGGGAAGGGCTGCAGCCTTGAAAAACGGCTGTACGACTGGAAAAATTGAGGTATCCTACCAAGATGGCGGAGGGAAATCCCGGCGGAGGCTCCCATCCTAAAAACGGGTTTTTTTCTCTTTACGGCTGTCTTTCGGCTGTATTTACATTTTATTTTTCCTGTGCTATTCTAAAAAAAACGAATGGAAACAGCCGCGGACATACATCGGGATATAAAACATTTTATATCTTTGTGTATTGTGTCTTTTACGTTTATTCTTCCTTATGCTGCTTGTTATACATGGTATATATTTTACATGTATACGCGCACGCGCCGCTGTTTCCCTGCCTGCCGCGTCTATTATATCTGCTATGTCTGCCGGGCCTTCCCCATCTGCCGTGCGTATTGTGTGTACCGCGCCTCATGAGGTTCGCCGGACGCATGGTGTATATCGCGTATATCGTGTATACTGCGCATATCGCATCTACAGAATCGCACAGACGCAGTGAAAGACGCGCCGTGTTCTTGTATGGATGTATAAAGGCAGATCAATACAGAAATACAGTAATACAGCAGGCGCGCCGGGAAAAGCGCGGAGGCGAAGAAAATGAAGAAAACAAAAAGCAGGGGCAAACGGCGGAACGCTTCTGCGGAGAAGGAAAACGAGCGCCCTCAAGGGTTACGCCGCTCTGCTCCGGGAGCGGATTTTGGGAGCGCTTTGAGAGAGCGATAGAAAGAGAACGAGAAAAAGAGAGGGGATCGCAATGGAGGAACGGATACTGCGGCTGAAGCTGCAGGCGGCCCGGTGCCGGCGGAATGTGCTGCGCATGGTGGAGGCCGGAGGGCACGGGCATCTGGGCGGGGCCATGTCCTGCCTGGATATTGCGACGGCGCTGTATTTTGACAAAATGAATATCGACCCCGGTAATATGAAGCATCCCGGGCGGGACAGGTTCATCCTTTCGGCGGGCCATAAGGCCATGGCGCAGTACGCCGTAATGGCCGAGAGGGGGATTTTCGACAAATCCGTCCTGGATACCTACGGCGGGTTCAAGACAAGGCTTCCGGGCCATCCGGATATGAAAAAGCTCCCCGGCGTGGAGGCCAACACAGGGGCTTTGGGCCACGGCCTTTCTATTGGGGTGGGTATGGCGCTGGGCCTTAAGGCGGACGGGAAACCCTCAAATGTGTATGTGGTGATGGGCGACGGGGAGCTGGCGGAGGGCTCCAACTGGGAGGCCGCGGCTGCGGCGGCCCATTTCGGCCTTTCCAACCTCACCCTCTTTGTGGATCATAACGGCCTGCAGATCAGCGGCCCTGTGGAGGATGTGATGAATTTCGCGCCCGTAACGGAGAAATTCCGCTCCTTCGGCTGGAGCGTACGGGAGATCGACGGCAACGATATGGAAGCGGTGACGGGCGCTCTGGACGCTCTCCCCTTTGAAGAAGGGAAGCCTTCCATGATCCTGGCCCATACGGTGAAGGGGAAGGGCGTTTCCTTTGCGGAGGGAAAGGCTTCCTTCCACCATTGGACGCCCTCCGGAGAGGAACTGGAGGCCGCCGTCCGGGAAACGGAGGCCGAGATCCGGCGGCTGGAGGAACTCTGCGGGGAGGCGCATGGCTGATGTGCATCGTGAAAGGAACGGACGGTATGGAAAGCATGGAGATCGTGGAAAGGATTGGGAGCATGGACAGAGGGGACGGAACGGGCAGGCCCGTCTCGCCGGTCAAATGGAAGGATCCCAGAAAGGAATTCGGGAAAGCCGTTTCGGAACTGGCGGAGGAAAATGAAAAGATCGTGGTGATCTCCGCAGACAGCGGTTTTTCCTCCGGGTTCAAGGAATTTGCGGCGCGCCATCCGGAGCGGTATGTGGAGTGCGGCATCATGGAGCAGGGCGCCACGGGCATCGCCGCGGGCCTTTCCTGCGTGGGGAAGATCCCCGTGTTCTGCGCCATCGCCCCCTTTGTCACCTGCCGGAATTTTGAAATGTTCCGGAACGATCTGGGCTATATGCGGCAGAATGTAAAGATCGTGGGACGCAACGGAGGCTTTACCTATTCCGATCTTGGGGCCACCCACCATTCCCTGGAGGATTTCGCCATAACCCGGATGATACCGGGGGTGACGGTCCTATGCCCCCAGGATCCCACGGAGATCCGGCAGGCATGCAAAGCTATGCTGGAGCTGGAGGGCCCTGTGTATATGCGCATCGGGAACCCGAAGATCCCCGTGCTTTTCCCGGAGGAAAGCCCCTTTGCCATTGGGAAGGGCCGGCTTCTGCGGCAGGGGAACGACGTGGCCCTGGTCTCCACAGGCACGGTTACAGCGGCGGCCCTGCAGGCGGCAGAGCTTTTGGAACAAAGGGGGATCCATGCCCGGGTCCTGGGCATGGGGACGGTGTGGCCCCTGGATGAGGAACTGGTCCTCAGGGCCGCTGCGGAGACGGGAGGGATCGTCACCGTGGAGGAGCACTATGTCCGCGGCGGGCTGGGCTCTGTTGTAGCGGAGCTTCTGAGCGAAAAGCTGCCTGTTCGGATGAAGCGTCTCGGTGTGCCTCTGGAGTATGCGGTATCCGGCCCCTATGAGGAGCTTCTCCGGTATTACGGGCTGGATGCAGAAGGCATAGCCGGAGCTGTAGAGAAATTCTGCGGGAAATAACATTTTCCCCGCCCACATGGAAAATTTTCAGAGCGTCAGCGGTTGCGCTGCTTATCCTGGCTCTGTTTCTCCCCACCGCCTCTTCCCTCTTTTTCAGACGGGAATGAGGCGGTTTTTCCTGCTCGGATACCATTGCTTTCACAGGAAAAATTCGGTCTGAAAAAGGAAAAAATGGACAGTATTCGCCAAAATAGGAGTTTGTTTTTCGGCAGTAAGCAGAATTTGTATGGAAAAGTTGTATCCGTCTGTAAAAATAGTGTAAAATGAAAGCAGCAGCAGTCTCTGCCGGGATCGGTTCGCGGAGCTGAGCCTGGGCAGGGCGGCGGGGACGGCGTCAGGAAGTTATATAGGGCTAACCTGGACGCTCGCGGACGCTGTCCTTTGAGCGCAGAGAGGCGGAAGCGGAAAGAAGAGTATCAAAAACGAAAGAACATCGGAAAAAGCGGCAGGCGCGGCAGCGGACGGATACAGGGCGGAAAAAGCGGCCTGTGAGGCCTGCGGCTGGAAAAGAGAAAGAGAGGAAATAATCGGATGGATGCAAAGACGGTCTTTCACTCAGGTTCCCACATCGCTCCCCTGGGGCTGATCGTTCCCGAAGGGGCCCGGGAGCTGGGAGAAAAAATCAACAGCCATCTTGTTTCCTGGGCGAAAAACGGGCCTGAGGAAAAGGAGACCTTCATTGTCGAAAGCGAATGCCCCCGGTTTTCTTCGGGAGACGGGAAAGGGATCATCAAGGAGACCGTGCGCGGCAAGGATCTCTATTTTGTGGTGGATATCGGCAATTACAGCTGCCAGTATACCCTTTTTGACCGGAAGAACTCCATGAGCCCCGACGATCATTTCATGGATCTGAAGCGCCTGATCCAGGCCACCAGCGGCAAGGCCCACCGGATCAGCGTGATCATGCCCCTTCTCTACGGCGGCAGGCAGCACCGGCGCAGCTACCGGGAAAGCCTGGACTGCGCCGTGGCTCTGCAGGAGCTGCAGGCCATGGGCGTTTCCAATATCATCACCTTCGACGCCCACGACGCGCGGGTGCAGAATGCGGCGCCTTTGATGGGATTCGACAACGTGATGCCCACCTATCAGGTGCTCAAAGCCCTTCTTCATGATTTCCCCGATATGCTTTTTGACCGCTCGCATTTCATGGTTGTGAGCCCCGACGAGGGCGCCATGAACCGGAACATGTATTACGCCTCTGTGCTTGGGGTGGATTTGGGCATGTTCTATAAGAGAAGGGATTATTCCCGTATCGTGAACGGCCGCAATCCCATCGTGGCCCACGAATACCTGGGCGATTCCGTGGAGGGAAAGGATATCTTTATTGCGGACGATATCATTTCCTCCGGCGAATCCATGCTGGATATCGCCTATGAGCTGAAAAAAAGAAGGGCGAACCGCATTTTCGCCTACTCTACCTATGCTATCTTCACAAACGGCCTCAAAGCCTTCGACAAGGCCTATGAGAAAGGCGTGATCTCCGGTGTGCTGGGCTCCAATCTTACCTACAGGACGCCGGAGCTTCTGTCCCGTCCCTGGTTCCATGAGGTGGACTGCAGCAAATACATAGCCTATTTCATAGCGGCTTTGAACTACGACCTTTCGGTGAGCGCTATCATTGATCCCAGCGCTAAGGTGCATCAGCTTCTGAAGGATCATGGATTCTGCCCGCCGGACGTGAAATGAACCGGATACGAAAACCGGAGGGCGGGAAACAAGGGAAACAGGAAGCACATTCTCTCCGTGTGAGAACGGAAAAGAAAAAAGAGAAAGAAGAGAAAACGGATGCGTTCCTGAGAACGCATCCGTTTTTGTTTGCCCGTGGAAAAGAGAGCGCGTTGGTCTTTCAGACTTTCAGGACTTTCCGGCTGTCAGGCTCCGGGCGCTTCGCCGCATGGCGTGTGGAGTATGCTGTTTGATTGTTTGATTGTTTGGCTGTTTGGTTTTTTAGATGTTTGGCCGTTCGGCGCTGGGCGTTCGGCGTATGCAGTATGCGGCGTATAACAGGAGGCGGAGCGCCGGATGAAGAATACGGAAATGCTGAGTGAACGCTGCACGCTGAACACTGCACACTGCCTTCAGACCGCTTTACAGCCGCCTTCAGACCGGATCCGGATCCCTTTTCCCGGGCCGTTTAGGAGTTTTGGGATTACTGAGCTCTTCTTTTCCTCACATAGAGGGCGGTTCCCGCTGCGCCGGAACCTGCCAGCACCATGAGGAAGACCCAGGGAGCAGGGTTCCCCGCCTCGCCTGTGG
>URRG01000079.1 GCA_900550095.1 uncultured Oscillospiraceae bacterium | reverse complement strand
AGGACCGTCGTTTCTACATCTGCGAGGGCGGGGTTCAGATCCTGCTCGGGGGTCATGTCGAAGCGAGGCGTCCCCTCTATATCGAAATGCACCCGGCGGATACCGGTGCAGCGGGGGCCTCCGTCTATGACGTAGCTTTCCTCCGCATGGAAGGTGATCATCAGGTTTCCATCCTCGTCTGCATAGAAGGAATTGTGGCCGGGGCCGGATACCTCCGCCGTATAGGAAAATACAGGCGCATTGTTTTTTACCCAGCTTTTGGGATCCAGAAGGTCGCTGCCTGTTTTAGCCGTAAGCATCCCGATCACATAGCTGTATCCTCCGGATGCGCCGCCGGAATAGGTCAGATATACGGTGTCCCCGGCAATAAAGGCGTTGGGGCCTTCGTTATTGATGGTGCCCCGGTGATTTTCCCAGCCGAAAAGAGGCCTTGTGAGAAGGACGGGTTCGCTGGTAAGATTCCAGGGTGCCTCCGGATTTGTGGCGGCTATATAAATCATAGAGCCGGAATCCTCAGGCTTGCCGATCCACTTGCGGTAGGACCACGCCAGGTAGTCCCTGCCCCCGGCGGTGAAGTGGGTCATATCCAGGGTGATATCGTTGTTTTCACCGGCAAGGGGCCTTCCGTCCGCCCGGCATACGCGGACCGGTTCCTCCCAGTCCTCCGGGCAGAGGATGCTGCCTCCCTCTCTGAGCCGCATCATATGGCACTGAGGGCTCCATTTTTTGCCGCCCACTGCAAAGAGGATATACAGCCTGCCGCCGATCACGTGGAATTCAGGGGCCCAGAAGGTCTGGATGAAGTCCTTTTCTTCGTTGACATCCAGAAGGATCACTTCGTTTGCATGGGCTTCCTCTGTGAAGAGGCCTTCCACTGTGGAAGCGCCCCGGACAAAGAGGCCGATGTCGTTTACATTGTCGTTGGTGGCGAGGAAATAATAGTTCCCCTCCCATTTGAGGATGTCGGGATCCGCATAGCCTTTGGCCAGGGGGAAGGGGAATTCCTTCTGGATGGCCTTTCCCGCAGCTCTGTAAGCCCCCGGCTTTGTAAAATCCACAGAGGAGGCGTCCCATTCCACCCGCTTCTGTACGGAGGAACCGTCTGTATAGAAGGCGGAGGCTGTGATTTCCGCCAGATCCTCGGGGGAAGAGGCACAGACCGTCTCCGGCGCCTGGAGAGAGACATTTTCCAGCGGGCACATGCGCAGGCAGAGCCTTTCCCCAAAGGAAGCGTCCACCTCCACCATATTGCCGGGCAGGATATCCGAAAGGCCGCAGAATGCGCCGCCTGCAGGTTCGGTGGGAAGAGGAGAGCCCGCCGCAGCTGCGGATACGGAGAAGGGTTCGCCGAGGCTTTTCAGAAGATTTTCATAATATGCGCCCGTTTCGGACTGCCAGCGAATGCGGTATTGACGCAAAGCCGGATCGTATTCGCAGGAGCAGCGGAGGACGTATTCTCCGATCCCCAGGTCGACCAGACCCTTCTCCGTGAAATGGATTAGATCGCGGGAAGCCCACAGCAGGATTTTCCCCCGGCTTTCGGGATCCGGGCTGCCATCCTGCAGGATGCGCACAGCGACGATGCCGAATTCTCCCTCTGCTGTTCTAAACAGGTAGGGGGCCTTCAGCCCCATAGGGACGAGCGTATCCGGCTGACGGATGGCAGCAGAGGCGAAGAGGACGCCGTAGTTTCGGTTCAGGGGAGTGAAATAACTTCCGTCACGGCTGTAAGCCAGATGGACGCTGTGGGCGAGCCCGGGGCCGTAGGCCCCCTCCTCCGGCTTTCGTGTGTAGACAAGCAGCTTCCCCTTTTTGGCTGTATCGGTAAAAAGCATGGATGGATCCTCCGATCTTATGGGCTTTTCATATGCCCGGTATTTCTGTATACTTATACTATACGATCGGAACGGGAGCGGATCCAGCACAATATTGCTTAAAGCTTGCACGATTTTGCTTTTTATGAGGTGAGGAGCTTGTTGGGAGATGGACGCAGGGAAAGTAAGGCCCACGGCAGCGCGGGCTTTCCCATGGACGTATATTTTCTGGAGCAGGACGGCGGGGATTACACCAAGCTTTTTTGCCACTGGCACGAGGAATGTGAGATCATTTTGGTCACGGAGGGGGGAGGTTCCTTCCAGGTGGGGGGCCGCAGCTGCCGGGTGCTGGCGGGGGAGGCTGTTTTCGTCCTTCCCGGCAGGCTGCATGCGGCCGTGGCCCTGGAGGGGATGCCATGCCGGTATGTGTCGGCGGTGTTCCATCCGTCCCTGCTCGCGGGCGGAGAGGCAGGGCAGCCCGGCCTTTGGAGAAAATATGTAGCCCCTGTTTTAGAGGGGGAGCTTGTCTTTCCCATCCATATCACAGGGGATACAGAGACGGGCCGCCAGCTTTTGAAGGAGCTGTATGATATCCGGGCCCTGTTCCGGGAAAGAAGGGGCGGCTGCGAGCTGTTGGCCAAAGCGGCTGTTCTGCGTGTCTGGTACCTGCTTTGGAGCCGGGCGGAAAAAAATGCAGAGGCGGGGCATATGCAGAACGAAAGGAACCTTGCAAGGGTGAAGGCGGCGCTGGATTATATGCACAGCCGCTACCGGGAGGATATCGCGCTGGATGAGCTGGCGCGGGCCGCCCGCATGAGCCGGGGGCAGTTCTGCCGGGTCTTCCGTTCCCTGGTGGGGGAGACGCCGGTCCAGTATCTGAACGGATACCGGATCCGCCGCAGCGCAGGGCTTTTGGAGGAAACGGACAGGAAGATCAGCGACGTGGCCTCTTCTGTGGGCTATAGCAGTATTGGCTACTACAACAGGATGTTCCGGCGGTATATGGGGTGTACGCCGTCAGAATACAGGAAACGGAGGCGGGATAACTGAAAAGGTACCCGGAATAAAACAAATGTCCTGAAGGCGCTGCTGCGCCTTCAGGACATTTTACAGAACCGGACCCGGTTCTGCGGAACAATATGGAGAATGGGGAGGGGGAGCTCAGGAGAGCATATATATATCTGTATTTACATTGCTGCCCCCAGCTGCGGCCCCCCCCAGAATGTTCCGGCTCAGCTCCTGAATGGTCATGCCGGTCATCTGCCGGATGCTTTCCATATCCATGGTAAAGCCGTTGATGGCTTCTGTCCGCTGGGAAAGCGCGCCCTGGGCGGCCCCGGGAAGAATAATGAAGCCGTTGCAGCTTACAGAGGCGATAGCGTCCATGTCACGGGCGGTTACATCCTCGGAGAAGACGGCGAATCCGTTGATGGTAAGGGTTATTTTTTCGCCCTTTTCCACCATAGCGTTCAGCCGTTCATGGGTGAAGGTTTCCCACCCGTTTATAGTGTATAGGCGCCCTTCATATAGCCTGTACGATTCTGCCTGCCCAACGGCGCGAAAGGCCTTTGCGCAGGAAACGGGCAGCGTGGCGCACCCTTTGACCAGAATGGCTTCGAAGTCCTTAAGGCAGGAAGCCTCTTTTTCATCGATCAGAAGAGCGCCGCGGACATAGAGCTTTGTGCCGTAAAGGATGGAAGAAGCTGCGTCCAGGGTGAGAGGGCCGGTTACGGCGTAGCCGGCCGGCGTGAGCTCCTTGGAGGAGGCGTCAAAGAGATTTTCGTATTTTGCATACAGGTTTTCGGGTATGATCAGGCGGCGGCAGGTGATATGCAGGTCCTTTTCCGCGGCTTGCTTCAGGGCGGTTTCCCGGAAGGCGGAGATTTCCCCCGCCGCCCAGACTCTCTTTGCACCCTCGGGCAGATCGGCAAGAAGCTCTTCCAATTCCCGGTTCTTTGTGACTACAAATTCCCCCTCCGGATAAGAGCGCTTGTTTCCCTGCACACGGTTGAAAAGGCCGGGGCTGCAGGAATCTGGGTAATACAGGACGCCGGAAATCACAGCACCCTCCGCTTTTTCAAAGGCATGGACGGCGTTCCCCTGCAGGACGGCGTCCCCCGCTATGACGGCATAGAGGCCGGCGTAGTCTGTGCCGTCCCCCAGTACGCCCCCTGAAATCTGCAGAAATTCACCCTGATAATCAGTGACGATAGTCTGATCAGAGTTGATATTTGCGCCTTTGCCCAGCAGCTTGGAATAAACCTCGCTGGAGACGATGCAGACGCCGCAGTTGATATTGACGGCATCGTACCGCTCCAGAGTGTTTTCCGTATCTCTGGTCATGCATGCGATATCGCAGTTTATATTCAGGCTGTTTTTATTCAGGAAGTCCAACATTTCAGATGTCCCCTTTCATATTGCTGCGCATTTGGTTCAGCGCGGCGCGGATCCGTGTTCGGACAGTGGAAGCCGGGATTCCCAAAACTCGGCCGATCTCTGTGGAATTGCAGCCTCTGTAATATTTTAGATAAACAGGTATCCGCAGTTCGGCGGGGAGACCGTTGAGCATGCTTTCCGCCAGGATGCGGTCATTGGGATCCGGAGCCGGTTCCACTTCTTCTGCGGGAGAGATCTCGTCCATAGGGACAAAGCGTGCCTCCTTCCTTTTTATATCGGTCACAGCGTTTTTCGCTGCGGCATACAGCCACGCCTTTACGGCCGGTTCAGGCATGGATTCCAGCAGAGGACGATTGATAAGGGCCTGGGTAAAAGCCTGCGACACGGCGTCGTTTGCCGCCGCCTCGTCCCGGGAAAAGCGGATCATGGCCTTCAGTATCTGTTCACTGTAGCTCTGGTATGCCGTTTCGATACGCATGCGGTATCTCCCCCTTCATTCATAAAGACGTGTGAAAGGGCCGAAGTGATTGAAGTTTTTATAATTTTGTAAAGATTTGGTCAGCTTCGGGCAGTTCTGGGAGAAATAGGGGCTGTAAGGCGCTTTCAGGCTGAAACGTCTCAGAAAAACAGCGCCGTCATGCATCCCATAGGACGATGCGGCCGCAAAGCCTGGTGCGGTTCAGATCGATCAGGCGCTGGTTGGAGGAGCCGCGGAACCGCAGGGAAATATCCTTCAGCGCCTCTATAAACCGTCCGTCCACCAGCACATCGGCCAGCTCCAGCATGGGGCCGGTGGCCTCGCAGTTGGCGTAGGAGCCTTTTTTCTCCAGCTCTTCCAGAGTAAAACCGGAATAGATCCAGATGGTTTTCTGCGGAAAGCGCTTTTTTACCCTATTGAGAAAGGGCAGCAGGGCCCGCTGGTTTTCCGGCTCGAAGGGTTCTCCCCCCAATACGGTCAGCCCGCCGATATATTCCGGCTCCAACAGGCGCAGAAGCTCTTCCTCCGTATCTCTGGTGAAGGGCTGCCCGTAACAGAAATCCCAGGTCTCGGGCTGAAAGCAGTGCTCGCAGTGGTTGGTGCACCCGGAAACAAATAAGCTTACACGAACGCCTATCCCGTTTGCTATATCGCACTTTTTGATTTCTCCATAATACATTTTCTGTGCCTCCATATGCTTCTAGCTTCTAAAAGAAAAGAGCATCGGGGATTTGCCCGGATGCCCTTTTGTATCGCTTCTGCCTTTTTGTGCGGCGGCCCACGGATGTATGAAAACGAAAATGAGGGAACGCGGCCGCGCTGCGGCGGTTATAAATGCATGACGCGCTCTTTTATTTCCTGCGTACGGCCCTGGTTCCAGAACTGGGTGCCGATATAGCCGCAGGTGCGGCGGGCCACGTTCATTTTATCCTGATCCTGGTTGCCGCACTGGGGGCAGGTCCAAACGAGCTTGCCGTCCTGCTCCCGGATCTCGATCTCGCCGTCCCATCCGCAGACATGGCAGTAATCGCTTTTTGTGTTGAGCTCCGCATACATGATATTGTCGTAAATAAATTTGATGATCTGAAGGACCGCCTCCAGATTGTTCTGCATGTTGGGGACCTCCACGTAGCTGATGGCCCCGCCGGTGGAGAGAGCCTGGAACTGGGCTTCGAATTTCAGCTTTTCAAAGGCGTTGATGGGCTCCGTCACATGAACGTGGTAGCTGTTGGTGATGTACCCTTTATCGGTCACGCCCTCGATGATGCCGAAACGCCGCTGGAGACATTTGGCAAATTTGTAGGTGGTGGATTCAAGGGGCGTGCCGTAAATGCCGAAGCCGATGGTGGTCTCTTTTTTCCAGCGCTCGCAGGCGTCGTTCATATAGCGCATGATTTCCAGCGCAAAGGGGGTGGCGGAGGGATCCGTGTGGGATTTCCCCGTCATGTAGCGGACGCATTCGCACAGCCCTGCATATCCAAGGGAAATGGTGGAATACCCGCCTACCAGCAGCTTGTCGATGGGCTCTCCCTTTTTCAGCCTGGCGCAGGCCCCATACTGCCATAAAATCGGGGCTGCATCGGAAAGAGTCCCCTTTAGGCGGTTGTGGCGGCACATGAGCGCTTTGTAGCAGAGCTCCAGCCTCTCGTCGAAAAGCTTCCAGAACTTTTCGAGATTTCCTCCGGAGGAAAGAGCGATATCCACCAGGTTCAGGGTCACGACCCCCTGGTTGAAGCGCCCGTAAAATTTGTAGTTCCCGTTTTCGTCTTTCCAGGGGGAAAGGGCGCTGCGGCAGCCCATGACAGGGAAGCAGTTGCCCTCCTTGAGCTCTTTCATTTTCTTTTCAGAGATATAGTCGGGGACGAGGCGCTTCGCAGTGCATTTGGCGGCCAGTTCGGTCAGGTAGTAATAGGGTTCGCCCTCCCGGATATTGTCTTCCTCCAGCACATAGATCAGCTTGGGGAACGCGGGCGTTACCCATACGCCCTTTTCATTTTTCACGCCCTGGTGCCGTTGCTCCAGCACTTCTTCGATGATCATGGCCAGATCCTGCTTTTCCCGCTCGTTCTTCGCCTCGTTCAGATACATGAACACGGTGACGAAGGGCGCCTGCCCGTTAGTGGTCAGCAGAGTGACCACCTGATACTGGATCGTCTGTACGCCCCGCCGGACCTCTTCCCGAAGTCTTTTTTCAACCAGCCGGCTGATGGTTTCCTCCGACAGCGCTGCGCCTATGGCGTTGATCTCCCCTATGACGTCTCTTTGGATTTTTTCCCGGCTAACCTGCACGAAGGGGGCCAGGTGGGCCAATGAAATGGATTGGCCTCCATACTGGTTCGAAGCCACCTGAGCGATGATCTGGGTGGCGATGTTGCAGGCGGTGGAAAAGCTGTGGGGCCGCTCGATGAGGGTCCCGGTGATGACAGTACCGTTCTGCAGCATGTCCTCCAGATTGACCAGGTCGCAGTTGTGCATATGCTGGGCAAAATAGTCGGAATCGTGGAAGTGGATGATCCCTTCGTTGTGGGCGTCCACGATCTCTTTGGGGAGAAGAAGGCGGTTGGTGATATCCCGGGATACCTCCCCTGCCATATAATCTCTCTGGGTGGAGTTGACCACAGGATTTTTATTGGAATTTTCCTGTTTGGCTTCTTCGTTGTTGCATTCGATCAGGCTCAAAATTTTGTCGTCGGTGGTGTTGGACTGGCGGATCAGAGCGCGTGTGTAGCGGTAGGTGATATAGGCCTTTGCCACCTCAAAGGCGCCGTGGGACATGATCTGGTGTTCCACCATATCCTGGACCTCTTCCACGCTGGGGGAACGGCCCAGATTTTCGCAGGAGAGCACCACGCTTTCTGCGATTCTCTGGATCTGCATAGGCGTCATACGGGCGCTTTCCGCTACAGCTTCGTTGGCTTTTGTAACCGCCCGTATGATTTTTGTGATGTCGAATACGGCTTCCGATCCGTTCCGCTTGATGATTTTCATAAAAAGTCCGTCCCTTCAGAATATACTTAGCATACCCGCAGCGAATACAGCCAATACATGAAGAAATCAATCTATATATGGTATTTGTTGAGGAAATGACCTAGATTAAAATAGCATATATTGATTGTCGTGTCAATGACGGCAAAGTGCCGTAAAGGCGGGGAAGGAGGGAAAACTCCCCTGCCGCCGGGGTTTCGGCACATAAAAATTTTTTAGGCCGCGGCATGAGGCTTACACTGCCGGTATACGGCGGCCAGTATCCCGCATCCAGCGTTCGGCGCACAAAGCAAAGCGATGGAAGCGATGAGCCGCGGCACACGGATTTTCTGCCGCATAGGGGAGCCCGAGCGTTTGCATGTGCGGGGTATAAAAGCGTGAGGCAGGAAGCATCAGACGCGGAGATATGCCGGAAAACAGAAGCCGGACGGAAGGCGTAAAAGCATAAAATGCGGCGGAAGGGTCCCCAGTAGGGATTTCGTCTCCTTTTTTCTTGACAATACCAGAAAGATGTGCTTTTATAAAAATACTCTAGCAGAAATAGGGGGATAGCGCAATATGGCTGTTGTAATGAAACAATACCGGACGTATACGTGCATACGCTGTTCGCAAAAAACGAAAACAGAACGAGTAACGGAAGGCTACAATTTTGGCAATCCATTGTATACCTGCCCGCATTGCGGGGCGCTGAATTACGATCCCTATATTAAGGAACCTGCCCTGCTTTCCCCGGAAAAGCTACTGAAGGATGCCAAGAGCGGTATGAATTCGATGCTGTTTTTGCTGTATATGCCCTGCGGCCTGTTTGCGTTTTTAGCGGTTTCATTTGCACTGAACAGCTTTTTGTGGGATTTTGTGTTGGTGTACCTGCAGCTGCGC
>URRG01000078.1 GCA_900550095.1 uncultured Oscillospiraceae bacterium | reverse complement strand
CCTGTCAGGCGGCAGGCCTCCGCGTCGTTGGGGGTTATGACCGCCGCCCGGCTAAGGAAGGGGGCCGCCTGCTCCAGGGAAGCCGTATCTCCTCCGGCCACATCCAGAGAAAGGGTCTTTCCATAGCGTTCGCACAGCTCCCCAATAGGGAACGCCATGCAGTACCCCAGATAGGTGTGCACATGACGGCACTGCCGTATCTGGCTTTCCAGCAGCTCCTCCGGAATCTGAAAACGGCTTCCGCCGTAGGAGGCGAATCCCCTCTCTCCCGGGACGGAGAGCACGGCTGAAACCCCCGTTTCGATCCCTTCCTCATAACGGACGGCGGCCATATCCACGCCGGTCTCCTCAATGAACCTGTAAACGCTTTCTCCCAGGGCGTCCCTTCCCAGCTGGGTCAAAAGCCTTGTATGCAGCCCCAGCCGGGCCAGCCCCATGGCGGTGTTGGAGCCGCCCCCGGCCTTGACGGCGAATTCCCGGCAGTATTCCTCGCCGCCGGGAACCGGCATTTTCTCCAGGCCGCCGAAAATGATGTCGCAGCAGGTTTCGGCGATGCAAAGAACGTCAAATCCCATTTTATTTCCACTCTCCGATCCAGGGGGCGTTGGCCCGGCAGTAGTCGTCCACCAATTCCTTTGCCAGCGAATAGGAATTCACCAGAGGATGGATGGTCAGCGCTTCCACAGCCAGCTCCTTGGATTTCTGCCTCGAAGCCTCCGCCGTCAGGCGCTCATAGCGCTTGATGGTTTGTATCAGCAGCATATTGCTTTCGGGTATGTTCCGGAAGCGCATGGGCCTCGCGCCCTCTTTGTCCACCGTGCAGGTCACTTCCACCACGTCGTCGTCGGCAAGGCCCTCGACGGCGCCTCTGTTGGGGACGCTGACGGCAAGATCGATCTCTCCGTTTCCGTTGAGGCTTTCGATATAGTTCACCGCTACCCCGGCGTAACCCTCGTAAACCTCCGTGAAGGGCCTGTGTCCCAGAAGCTCGCCTATGCCCAGGGCCTTGGGGTCAAAGGGCTCCGCCTGGCTGCAGCTTCCGCCCAGCTCGATGCTCATATAGCTGTCTTCCCGCCGGCGCATATAATACTGATAAACGGAAAGGGCACGCTCCGGCTCCTTTTCCACATCGATGCGGCTCAGCTCCGAAAGCATTTTGTCGTTGATCTGTTTGATGCTTTCCCCGCGTGTCAGAGGGGAAGCGAGCATGTTTTTCAGGGCGCGCTCCCTGTGGTAGAAATAATACAGATAGCCGTTGGGGATCTCTCCCAGCTTTCGGACCAGATCCCTGTCGAAATATGCGAACTGATGGAAGCTTTCCACAAATCTGTCGTTCCGCATGAGCTTCGGCAGGATATCGACCCCATTGATCTCCACCTGATTGGCCCAGGAAAGATGGTTCAGGCCGTAAACCTTCACGATCATTTCACTGGCGTTGATCTGCAGGGCGTTGGAGAGGTCGATCTTGATGCCCGTGGCGTTGTCGCAGATGCCGATGACATTCTCATATCCCGCGTCATAAATCGCCTGGGTCACCAGCCCGGAAGGGTTGGTAAAATTGAAGACTACGGCGTTATTGCTTTTTTCCTTTATGACGCGCATGTATTCCAGAATGGTGGGGATGGTGCGGATAGCATAGGAAAATCCTCCCGCGCCGGTGGTCTCCTGGCCGATGAGGCCCCTGTCCAGAGCGATGCGTTCGTCCACGCAGCGCTGGGCGTCCTGCCCCACCCGAAGAGTGGTCACCACGTAATCCGCGCCCGCCGCCGCCGAAGCGATATCGTCTGTCAGCTCCACTTCAAGGGGACTCCCCTCTTTTTTCACGATATACCGGCTCAGCCCCCCGAATATGCGGAGCTTTTCCGGGTCGTTGTCCATGATGGATATGCGGCCGATATGAAGGCGGTCCGCAAATTTGATCAAAGACTGGATAAAGTAAATGGTGCGGACGCTTCCGCCTCCCACCAACGCCATTTTTTTCATGATAAACCTCCCCTGCTCTCTTATGCGGTGATCCGTTCCAGCAGCCGTCTCTTGAATTCCTCCGCCTTTACGCTCGTGCAGACCCAGGCGTTTTCACCGCTCTCCCAGTCGCAGTCGATGGTCAGCCCGCGGCTGTAGACTCCTCCCGTCTCGATGAGGATCCGCTTTTTCTCCCAGGCGGTCAGATCCTCCCAGATCAGCGTGGCCAGAGCGAGAGGATCATGCAGCACGGGCATGAACGGGAACTCCTTCAGGAATTTTTCCAGCATTTCGCTCAGCAGCTCCGTGCGGGGATTCCCAACCCTTTTTATGGATTCGATATCCTCATGATCGAACGTGCAGAGATTGGTCACATCCAGGCCCACCATCCGGATATCCGCGCCCGATTCAAACACAATGCGCGCCGCCTCCGGGTCGCAGAGGATGTTCCACTCCGGGTGGGCCTTCGTCACCTGGCCCCCCATCAGTACGATGTGCATATGCCCGGCGATATGGGGAGCCTGGGCCAGAGCAAGCCCTACGTTCGTCAGGGGGCCGATGGCCGCCACCGTCAGGCTGTCGCCGTATTTTTCGCACTGTTCGATGATGAACCTGCTCGCGCAGGGGATTTTCCGGCCCGTGACCAGATCCGTGGAAAAGGTCTTCCCGGAATCGGGTATGCGGCTTTCGTCCCACCAGCCGTTGAGAGGCTTGCCCGCCCCCATGGCCACGGGAATATCTCCCCGGCCGAATATGTTCAGCATGTTTTTAGTCAGGTTGGTCCGCCATTCGATTCCCAGATACACCGTGGAGATCCCCACGATCTCCACCTCCGGGGAATTCAGGGCCAAAGCCAGAGCCAGGGCGTCGTCGATATCGCCGCCGATATCCGTATCGATCAGAATTTTCTTCATAGTTCTTCCTTTCATAAGCCGCCGCGCCGCCGTGCAGCCGTGCCGTCACACCGCCGCAGTCAGATTTCTGTATCGCCCTGCGCGGCGCGCGGTATCCGTGCCGGCAGAGCGCACGGGTTCACCATAGGTTTCCTCATACCGCAGGGGAAACCGCCCCGGGGAAAACCGCGTCCTTCCCCGGGCGGGACTCCCTGCGCCGACGCCTCAGAGCTCCACGCGGTACCGGTCAAAGGGCACGATTTGGGCGGAAAAGAGGCCCGAAGGGTTCCGGGCGCCCTCCAGAAGGTTTATAAGGGTGTTGACGACCTTCAGGGTGATCTGGTTTTTCCCGGGCTTCAGCGTTCCGGTCAGATTCGCCGTATAGGGGTTCCACAGGCAGGTCTTGACAAGCTCCCCGTTTACATATACCTCCAGCACGTCGGTCCCTACATCGGCGCTGAGGAAGAGCTCCTTGCCCGCACAGTCCTCCTGAAGCTCTATGGTCTGGGTATAGACGCCTGTTCCGGAATAGTACGGCAGGCCCATTGCGGCCCAGTCTCCCATTTTCATGTCCCTGACCGGCGGCAGGATCACATCCCTTCCGCCCTTCTCCCCCACGGAGAAGGAACCGATCACCTTGAGCAGATCCACCATGCCGTCGGATTTTTTCCGGACGGTGAGCTTCACGGCCACAATGTTCCTTCCCAGACGGGCGTAGCCCTTCAGGGGGACCTCCTTGATCTCCGCGTCCAAGTAGCTGCGCACAGGCGTTTCATCCATACGCCTTCCATTTATATAGAGCTCATATTTTTCCCCTTTGAATCCGTCGATCATCAGGCGCAGATCCTCCGGCAGATACTCCGCCTCGAAGGAGGTCACATACCACAGGTCCACAGGGTATACTTCTTCGTCGCGCTCTTCGGGGAGCTGCATCTCCCAAGCCCCCATGCGGAAATCCATCCAACCGGAGTAATCCGTGCCGTCCGCATCCGCCGGGTCGTAGCCGCAGTCCGCATAGGCCACCTTCCACTCGTCCGTCAGAAGGGCGTTCGGCTTATCCGTAGAGAAATCCCACACTTCTCCAAAGGAGAGGGGCTCCAGCGGCTTCTCAGCCTTCAGCACATGCTCCCTTACGCCCTCCGGGGTGCGTACCGTTACCTTTCCGTCCCTTTCCAGGCGGGCGTAGCCCTCGAGGCTCCCGTCCTCCACGGCGTCAATCGTTATGTCGGAGCTTTCCGCATATACGGCGGCGGGCTTTTCCGCCGCGCTGATCATGCAGGAACCGTAGGGCTGCATATCCAGCTCAAAAGAGGTCTTTCCGTCCTGCACCCGGTACACAAAGAGGGGCTCGACGGCGCCGGTCTCCAGATTCCACAGCTCGGGCCGCCATTCGCCCGCAAGGGAAACGCTCACGCGGCCTCCCTTTTCCACCGGATTGCAGAGGAAGAAGAAATCCCTTCCGTCCTTGACCCGGTGCAGGTAGAAGACCTCGTCGCTGCTGATCTCGATTTCAGGGGCAACGCAGGCGAGCACGGCCTCCCGCAGAACGCCGAGAGCGTCCTCTCTCTCGACGCCCTGGCCCGCAATGAACACCGCCTTGCCGCCCGCGCCGTTTTCGCGGATCTCCAGAGACGTCCCGCTTTCGTCGGAAGCCAGGAAATTTTCCCGAAGCTCCACGGGATCCCTGCCGAAAACAGCCTTTATCCGGTCCGCCAGCTCCGGCGTGCCGTAATCCTCGCGGCCGCTGTCCACAAAGCGGTAGGGCAGAAGGGCGTCCCCGCCGATCTTTCCGCCCGCAGCATAGAAGCGTTCCAGAATGTCCATGGTGGATTTCTGGATATGGGTGCAGGGAGGCAGCATGAGCATCTCGTATTCTTCGCCGCGGATGCAGAGCTTTCCGTCCCGGATCTCGCACTGCTTCATAACGTCCTCGTCCAAATAGTCGAAATCCACATGCAGGCGGAGGAGCCGGTCCGTCATATAGGTAAAGTCGTTTTCCACAACATCTCCGATCTTATCCCGCCTCTGAGGCGTGAAATTGGACCAGATGGTGTTCATGGGGTAGAGGATGGCCACCTTCGCCACATGGTTCCCGCCTGTGAGCAGATACCCCATGCGGGTGACATAGTCGTTGAAGAGCTTATACTGCTCCCACCAGGTGTGGTGGTAGAACTGCGACGGGGGCCAGTCGCGCTTGCGCTCTCCCTCGATGGAGTAATGGTATCCGTGGGGATTGAAGATATTGACGCCCAGCACATATTCCCAGTCCGCGATCCACTTCATCCGCTCCATGGTGCAGTCCCAGTAGGAGCCGCCCATGGATTCGCACAGGAGCCGGGTGCTTCCGAACTGGTGGGAGGCGGAGGAAGCGATCTTCAGCGCCACATGCTCGTTGGGCATCTCCCGGGTGCCTATGCGGGGGTAGAGATGGTCCACCCCGGTCATGTCCATATGGCTCAGGTGCTTAAAGAGGTTCCCGCCGGATTTGCAGTGCATCCGCAGGGACTCCTCATGCAGCAGGTGGCCGGTGAACACGACCTCGTTTTCGTTGCACCAATCCCCGATCTGCTTATAGTAAGCGTCGTCGTACTGCTCTGAAAGGGTGTGCCAGAAATCGTAGCGGATTTTTTCCGTATCCTGCCCGATATGGAAAAAGAGCTTGGGCAGGTGCTTCTTCAGGTCGTAGCCGTTCCGCTCCTTGAAGATCTTGAACATCTTCCTGGACCACGGTATCACATAATTGTCGCGTCCCGCCTCAAAATACAGCATGGCGGGCTCGTCGGTGTAAAAGCCCCGGGTCCCGCGGCAGTCCTGCATATGGCCGTTGCCCAGCTTTCCGCCCTGGGCGGCCTTATAGCGTTCATGGGTATATTCCAGGAATTTTTTCGTGGTCTCGGGGTTCAGCACATCCGCGTACCAGGAAGCCTTGCGCTCAATAAAATAGAACTGCTTCCAGGGCCCCTTGGGGGCCTCCCAGGTGATGACCTTGTCGAAGGAAAGGGAGGGCATGAGATCCACATATTCAAAATTTCCCTTTTCCATGTCCTCCAGCTTGATGGCGCAGGCATAGACGGGCTCGCTCTGCTCCAGGTCGTTGTATCTGGAGTCGGTGCCCTCCATGAAGGTGAAGAACTGCCCGGGCAGGTCCCCCTCCACAAGCTGCAGGTATACCTCCGTCAGATCCGGATCCCGCTGCTGCACCTCGTTCCCCGCCGTGCCGGAGGGCCAGTTGTATTCGTCGTACACCCACACCTGCAGGCCGATCTCCTGAGCCTTTTCAATGGTGAATTTCACCCGGTCGAACCATTCCTCCCCCAGATAGGGCATATAGTCCCGGATGCCGAAGCGGGCGTGGATATACAGCCCGGGGATCCCCTTGTCGTAGTATTCCCGAAGCTGGTATTCCATTTCCTCATAGCTCATCTCGCCGTTCCAGAACCAGAACGGCATGATGCCGAATTCGCGGGAAGGATGGAGAAATTTTTCCTTCGAAAGCTTTTCTCCGTAAACGAGCTTGTTTTTTTCCATACAGAAACCTCCTCATGGTTCAGATCACATAATTTGCGGCCTGGGGATTACGCGCCGTTTTCCGTACTCCGCACTCCGCGGGGGAAGGGAGCGGCAGCCTAAACGTGCCGCCGGAAACCGGCAGGCAGGCGCGCACTCGCAGAGACGAGCGTCCCTCTGCCTTCCGGGCGCGGCCGAAACGATACGCACCGCTTACGCCGCCGGGGTTTCCTTTTCTGCCGGGCCGCGTCTCCTCTGCCTGACGCAGGCCGCCGGTTCGGGAGCCCCAGGTTTGTTAAACGTTTTCTCAACCCTGCGTTTGCCCCTCTGCATATCTTTTGCCGCCCCGCATATTCCAAATGCAGGACGCATAAAGCAGTTTGAGTAAACGTTATCTCAACAAAGAAAATAAAAAAGAGTTTTCAAAACTCCCTTCTTCCAGTCATTCCTCTGTTGATTTCAGTTTGATTATAGAGGGTTTCCCTCTAGTTGTCAATTCACTTTTTAAAAATTCTGTCCTTTGCCAAAAAGAGCGCAAACGCCGGATCTTCTAAAAATATTCTTTTGGATTGACAAATTCTTATGGACAGCGTATAATGAGCCGTAAGCAAAAGAGAAAACGTTTACTCTAATTTATTTTATACTCTCTTCTGCATTTTTCCGCCCTCTGCTCCGTATCCTCTGTTTCCTTTATTGTCTTTGTATACTTAATCTGCCTTGTATCCTCTGCATTCCGCGCATTCCCCGCATCCCTCACATCCTCTCTATTTTCAACATTTTCAACAGGAAAGAAGGTTCAACGATCCACATGTATCGCTTTACTTTGGAAAACGGCATAAAATGCGAATTCGACGAAAGCGGCTCGCTGCTCCGCATTCTCCGCGGCGAACGGGAGATCCCCTTCGCGGGCCTGCGCTTCGACATCGGCTGCAATGAAAAGAACCTAACGGATCTTCTGGAATACGATTCCCTTCTGGAAAACCAGACCTGGGATCTTCCGAGGATCCGCCCGGTGCCCGGCGGCTACCGGGCGCCGGCAGCCAGAGAGGTGCGCCGGGAGGAGGGTTCCCTCGCCGTAACATACGACCTGTTTCCGCTGGCCTTTTCTCTGGAATACAGGATTTCCGGCGACGCGCTGGCCGTCACCGCCGTCGTGGAAAACAAATCCGATGCGGCGGCTTATCTGAACACGCTGACCCTGGATGCGCCCGTCCCCGCCGCAAAGGACGTTTCCTTCGACTTCCCCTGCAACACGCCGGCTTCCGTGTGCAGCACCAACTGCCTGGAGCCCTGGGAAGCCGTCAGCTCCGGCCTGATCAATTTCGCCGTCCACAGCAAAACGCCCCAGTATGAATGGAATACCCTTTTCATCGACGAAGTGGAAAAATGGGGCTGCGGCGTGTTCCACGACGGACGGCTGACGCACTGCGTATATACGGCCCATCTGGAGGCGGAGCTGGAGCCGGGGAAAAACCTTTCCTGCGGAACGCTCTACCTGCAGCCAGCAGAGGGGAATCCCTACCTGCAGATCCGGAATTTCGTGGAAGGTCTCGGCTACCGGCCCGTACAGGACGGGATCCGCAGCGGCGTCATGTATTCCTGCCATCCCTCCGGCACTATGGACAGCGATTTCCCCCTGCGGCAGGATCTCTATGAATACGCGGGCTATCTGAAAACCCTCCGGAATATGGGGATCGACCACGTGTGGCTTCTGCCTGTTTTCGACCACGGGAAGGAAAACGTCTATCACTCCACCGATCAGGCTGTGATCGACGCCCGCTACGGCGGGGACGAAGCCACAAAATACTATGTGGACGAAGCCCACCGGCTGGGCATGACGGTGCTTTTCGACTACGTGCCCCACGGCCCCTCCGCCAGCCATCCCCTGGCTAAAAACCATCCGGACTGGTGCTCCAAAAGAAGAGACGGTTCCCTGCACAACGAGTGGGACTGCGTCTCCATGGACTACAACCACCCCGGCTACCAGGAATACACCACAAATCTGGTCTACGACCACGTAAAGCGTTTCGGCGTGGACGGGGCCCGCATCGACTGCGCCATGGGCGGCCTTTCCAACTGGAGGCCCTACAATGGGAACCGGCCCAGCGCCGACAGCGTGCAGGCCGGTGTGAATATCACCGAAGCCATCCGGGAAGGGTTCCTGAAAGGCGGCAAAAAGCCCCTGAACATGCCGGAAAACTTCAACCCCATCCCGCCCTATTACCACTGCA
>URRG01000077.1 GCA_900550095.1 uncultured Oscillospiraceae bacterium | reverse complement strand
TCCTCTACCTTTTCTACTTCCGCCTCCAGAAAGGGAACCTCTTTGGGAAGGGACACTAGCCTTGCCCTGTAAAGGCCCTCTGCAAAGAGGCGTACGCCTTCATCAGAATGGCGGACTACCTGTTTGATTTTCGCCACCACACCGGTAGCATACAGCTGCTTGACCCCTGGTTCGTTATCCCCCAAATCCCTCTGAGCCACCAGAAAGATTGTCTGATCCCGCTCCATTGCATCGGCCAGCGCCAGAATGGACTTTTTCCTTCCCACATCAAACTGAATCATCATCTCGGGAAATATTACAAGTCCGCGCAGCGCCAATGCCGGCATTCTTCGTGTTTCCATCAGACCATAGGTCTCCATAACGATCCTCCTATTCAAAATGGCCGCTGCAAGGCACGGTATTCGCGCCCCCGCAGCAGCCACCTGCATGACATCTTCTCACGCGGTATCTTTTCTTCCGCGTTTTTTCGGAGCGGTAATCTTTATTTTAACAGGTTTCCTGTCCGCATTGTGCACCAGCTCCGGAGCGCCGCCATTTACCGTTTCCGGCGTGACGACAATTTTTTCAATGGTATAATCCGATGGGACGCTATACATGAGCGGCGTCAGGAATTCCTCCATAACGCTGCGCAGACCGCGGGCGCCCGTATGAAGGGCTATCGTCTTTTTAGCAATCTCCCTAAGCGCCTCCGGTGTAAACTCCAGCTTAACCTTATCCAGACCAAACAGCTTCTGGTATTGGCTCAAAAGGCTGTTTTTCGGCTCAGTGAGAATCCGTACCAGTGCGTCTTCATCCAAACCGCTGAGAGACGCGATCACAGGAAGACGCCCTACCAATTCAGGGATCAGGCCGAATTTCACTAAGTCGTGCGGCGTCACACTTTTCATCCAACTGGTAGTATCCAGTTCCGCCTTGCTCTTGACTTCCGCACCGAATCCCATAGAAGAGGAACCGGTGCGCTTTTCGATGATCTTTTCCAATCCGTCAAAAGCACCGCCGCAAATGAACAGAATGTTGGAGGTATCGATCTGCAGAAATTCCTGCTGGGGATGCTTCCGGCCTCCCTGAGGCGGCACATTGGAAACAGTTCCCTCCAAGATTTTCAGAAGCGCCTGCTGTACGCCTTCTCCGCTGACATCCCTTGTAATAGAAGGATTCTCGGATTTTCTGGCGATCTTATCGATTTCATCAATATAGATGATCCCTTTCTCAGCGCGCTCAATATCAAAATCCGCGGCCTGAATCAGGCGAAGAAGGATATTTTCCACATCCTCTCCCACATAACCAGCCTCTGTAAGAGTGGTAGCATCCGCTATGGCAAAGGGAACATCCAGAATTCTGGCCAGCGTCTGAACCACAAAGGTCTTTCCAACGCCGGTAGGACCTAAAAGCAGAACGTTGCTTTTCGTCAGCTCCACATCGTCCTCTTTTCCAAAGTAAATGCGTTTGTAGTGATTATACACAGCTACGGAAAGAGCTATTTTTGCCTCTTCCTGGCCGATTACATAATCGTCGAGCCCTGCCTTGATCTCCTGAGGCTTCGGAAGCACCGTCACCGTCTCAGGCGCATAACGGGACGATTTTCTGACTGCCAGACTGTTTTCATCCTCCAATATGGACATACAGAGCTCTATGCATTCGTCGCAGATATAAACGCCCGGACCGGCGATCAATCTTCTGGCGTCCCCCTGGGGTTTCCCGCAGAAAGAGCAGCATACGCCTCTTTCATTTGTCTCATCATTACCGGACATGGAGCTTCACCAACCTTCTAACTCTCTCAGTGATACGAATCAAACTATAAAGCATCAGTGCCTCTCGAGCACCTTATCGATCAGACCATATTCCAAAGCCTGCTGCGCCGTCATGAAATTATCTCGTTCCGTATCCCGGGCGATTTCTTCCAAAGGACGGCCCGTTTTTTCCGCTAGGATCGCATTCAGCTTGTTTTTCGTAGCAATAATGTGATCTGCATGGATGCGTATATCCGTCGCCTGCCCCTGAGCGCCGCCGCTGGGCTGATGGATCATGATATCGCTGTTTGGGAGAGCGAAACGCTTCCCTTTCGCGCCTGCCGCCAGCAGAAAAGCTCCCATACTGGCAGCCATTCCCATGCAGATAGTGGAAACGTCACACTTTACGTACTGCATAGTGTCATAGATCGCCATACCGGCCGTCACAGAACCGCCTGGGCTGTTGATGTAAAGGCTGATGTCCTTTGAAGGATCCTGTCCCTCCAGATACAAAAGCTGAGCCACAACCAGGCTGGAAGTGGTATCGTTCACCTCTTCTGTCAGCATAATGATGCGGTCATTCAAAAGGCGGGAAAATATATCGTAGGAACGCTCTCCCCGATTGGTCTGTTCAACAACATAAGGAACCAAACTCATCGTATTAAACCACCTGTCTCCGCGCCGGATAAAACGGACGCCGGCCTGCGCGGGAGGCCGGCATCTTTCTAAGGATTGGATATTCGTACAGGTTTTATTCAGCCTTTTCAGCGGTTTCCGTAACGGCCAAAGCGTCGCGGACAATCCCTGCGGCTTTTTCTACGGCTATATCCTTTGCCAGAGCCTCTTCCGTAATCATCTTCTTGACGTTCTCTACGTCCATCTCATAGGCCTTGGCGATCTTTTCATATTCGGCGCCGATTTCTTCCTCTGTGGGCTTAATCGCTTCCAGTTCTGCGATCTTTTCCAAAGCGAGTCGTACCTTTACCTGACGCTCCGCCTGTGGCCGGAAGGAAGCACGGATAGAATCGGCATCCATGCCTGTATACTTGAGATATGTTTCAAAATTCAGGCCCTGAGACTGGAGACGGTACCCGAAGTCACGAATATCGTCATTGATCTGGTTTTCGTACATAGCCTCCGGAATCTCAGCCTGCACCAGCTCCACCAGCTTATCGACCATCTGATTTTCGACCTCGTCGCTGGCGCGCTTTTCAGCTGCTTCGGTCAGGTTCTTCTTGATATCCTCCCGATAAGCCTCTACTGTATCGAAATCGCTGACATCTTTTACAAACTCATCGTCGAATTCAGGAAGTTCCTTAGCCTTAATCTCATGAAGCTTTACCTTGAATACAGCTTCTTTGCCTGCAAGCTCTTCTGCCTGATACTTCTCCGGGAAGGTAACGTTCACGTCAAATGCATCTCCCGTATTGTGGCCGATGATCTGATCTTCAAAGCCGGGAATAAACTGGCCGGAGCCCAATGTCAGGCTGTAATTTTCACCCTTTCCGCCCTCAAAAGCGGTATCGCCCACAAAGCCCTCAAAATCGATCACGGTGATATCGTCTTTCTGAGCAGCGCGGTCCTCTACCGTGACCATCCGGGAATTGCGGTCCAGAACCTTCTTGACCTCGGCGTCTACATCCTCTTCAGAAACGGCCACAGGCTTCTTTGTGACGGCAATGCCTTTATAATTTTCAATGGTCACTTCCGGCTTGGTGGTCACGGTTGCCTTGAAAACAAGGCCGTCCTTGCCGGCAGAAACCAGCTCAAAATCAATCTTATCTTCTATGAACTCAACGCCTGCCTCCTGGATGGCATTTTCCAGAGCGTCGGGATACAGCGCATTGATCGCATCCTCATAGAATACGTTTTCGCCATAGTATTTTTCAACAAAAGCACGGGGAGCCTTGCCTTTGCGGAAACCAGGAATCATGATCTTCTTGTTCTCTCTGCGGTAAGCCGCTTCCAAAGCTTTTTCAAATTCCTCACCGCTGATTTCGATTTCCAGCTGGCTGCGGTTGGTATCAACCTTATTGCACGATTTCAGACTCATTTTACTTCCTCCTGCGAAATTGCAAATTATCTTAGTCATTATAGCACACTCTTTAAGAAAGTGCCAGTTTTCCATGAAAATTTTAAAAAATATTCATCTTACGCGAACAGGGGTAAAATGCACATAGTCGCATGAGACCAAATGCATCCTCACACCTCCGTATTCCCCCGTGACAGCTCGCTTGGCCGCCTGTGTCCCGTGAATATGGCCGAAATAACAGTCGCTTATTTTATGTTCTATAAGGACATCCAGGATTTCCCGGCATTTCTGACCGTCGAAAATAGGAGGATAGTGCAGAAAAACCACCGGCTTCTTTCCTGTTCTCTCTGCTTCCTGAAGGGAAGCGGCCAGTCTGCCCACCTCCCGGTTCACGATCTTCCTGTCCTCATCTGTCTCCGCATTATACAGCCAGCCTCTGGTCCCGCAGACAGCGATATCTTCCACCGCCACAGCATTGTTATGAACGATTTCAAGGGAATAGAAGCCCTGCCTGGCAAAAAAATCCTCCAGCTTTTTTCTGGTGCTCCACCAGAAATCGTGATTCCCCTTCAATAAAAGCTTTCTGCCGGGCAGCGAATGGATAAAAGCAAAGTCTTTCGCGGATTCTTCCAGCTTCATGGCCCAGGATATATCCCCCGGAATCACAACCGTATCTTCCTCTGTTACCAGAGCCCTCCAGTTCTTTTCCAACCGGGAAACATAATCCTTCCACCCCGGAAATACATCCATAGGCTTATCCACTCCCAAGGAAAGATGGAGATCCGCAATGGTATAAACCGCCATATTACCGGACCATAGCCAAAACGGCCTCTGTCATACCGTCCGGCCTGCAGCTGTTCCGAAAGCGGATTTCCTTCCCCTGCAATTCTCCAATGGGAGCAGGGACCGGCGTACCTGTAAGAGAGGCAAGCTGTGCGATCTGCTGGAATTCATCTCCCGGCTGTTCCTCTCCTGCAACAGCAGAAAGCACATCCGCCGGAAATTTATACGGAGAAGCTGTAGAAACAACCACGGTTGGAGTCTTTCTGTCTTCCGTTTTTTCCACATACTGCTTATAAACGTTTGCAGCCACCGCCGTATGCGGATCCACCAGGTAATTCTCGACGCCGAACACTTCACGGATAGTTTCCTTCGTAGCCTCGTCATCACAGAATCCGGCCCAGAAAAGAGCCTTCAAGGCATCCTTTGCCCCATCGTCTACTTCATAGCGGCCTGTTTCCGAAAGCTGCCGCATCCACCCTGTTACCTTCCCGCAGTCTCCGCCCGTCAAATGGTAAAGGAGACGTTCCAGGTTGCTGGAGACCAGAATGTCCATAGAGGGAGATATGGTGGCGTGGAAGGGTCTGTTTCTGTCGTATATGCCGGTGCGCAGAAAATCCGTGAGAACATTGTTTGCATTGGAAGCACAGATCAGCTTCCGCACAGGCACTCCCATCTCTCTGGCATAATAAGCTGCCAGTATATTTCCGAAATTGCCGGTGGGAACCACAACGTTGATTTCCTCACCCTCATAATCCATCTCACCTGTAGCCATGAGATCGCAGTAAGCGGAGATATGGTAGACGATCTGAGGCAAAAGCCGGCCCCAGTTGATGGAATTGGCGCTGCTGAACAGCATATTTCTGGCTTCCAGCTGCGCACGGACAGCTTCGTTGGTAAAAATCCTCTTAACGCCCGTCTGCGCATCGTCAAAATTGCCTTCAATAGCGCACACGGCCACATTGCCGCCCTCCTGGGTACTCATCTGCAGCTTTTGCATGGGACTTACGCCGTTTTCAGGATAAAATACCAGAACGCGGGTACCGTCCACATCCTTAAAGCCTTCCAGCGCGGCCTTTCCCGTATCACCGGAAGTAGCCACCAGAATCACCGCAGTTTTATCGGAATGGATCTTCTCCAAAGATTTTGTGAGCAGATGGGGCAGAATCTGAAGAGCCATATCCTTGAACGCGCATGTAGGACCATGCCAAAGCTCCAGCATATACATATTCAGTTCACCGTTCTGCTGCAGTGTGAGAGGAGCTGGATGGCCGCCGGAAAACCTGTTTCCGCCATAGGCCTTTTCCACGCATTCCCGAATCTCGTCCTCTGAAAAATCCGTAAGAAAATCCTTCATGATCCGGATTGCCCTCTCTTCATAAGAGCACTTTGAAAGCGCCGTCAAATCCTCATAGGAATAATGAGGCAATTCACAGGGAACGAAAAGCCCGCCCTCCGTACTGATCCCCTGGGATATGGCCTGCGCTGCAGAGACAGACTTCTCCCTGTCTCTGGTAGATGTATATTTCAAGGAAACGACCCCTTTCTGTCTGTATTTTAAAACTACCGCCCGAAATCATTTTTCTCATCCGAAACAAAGCGAATTTTACTGCGGCATCCACATAGTATTGTATAATATGAGAGCATTTCTGTCAAAGAGATTGAAAAAAATTGCGGGTATTTTCATAGAAAATCTTGGAAACCAGAGCTTCCGGATAGTTATGACGCAGGAACATATCCGCCAGTTTTTCCATAGATTCGATCCCCGTAATGCCTTCCGGGACCACTGTGCCGTCAAAATCACTGCCCATGGCCAATACATCCTCCCCGCCCAGGGCAAGGAAATGCTCCGCATGGCGCAGTATATCTTCCGGCGCCGCCTCTTCTCCATCCCGGCGGAGGAACTCTTTGGTAAAATTCAGCCCTACAAGCCCTCCCCGGCGGCAAATCTCCAAAAATTCCCCGTCCGTAAGATTCCTTCTATGGGGGCATACCGCCCTGGAATCCGAATGACTGGCTACAAAGGGCTTTTCTGTATGTTCCGCCACAGACCAGAAAAGAGGATCGCTGGCATGAGAAAGGTCTATCACCATCCCCATCCGCTCCATTTCTCTCACGGCCTCTTTCCCAAAAGGCGTCAGTTCTCCCGGTTCGTCGGCGCCGCCGCCGATCTCATTAGCAGCGTTCCAGGTCAGCGTCATCATACGTACGCCTTCATCGTAAAGATGCCGGAGCCCTTCCAGCGTCCCTCCAGCGGCAGAGCCTCCTTCCACCGCGAAAACAGATGCGCATTTTCCCCTTCGGGCCGATTCCTCCAAATCCTTTCCGCTGAGCACAGGCTGCATACTATCGGCATTATCCAGAAGGAAGCTTTTGTAAAGACGGTTCATCCCCTCGAACACCTTTTGCGCGGCTTTTCCCCTGTGCTCGTCGGGCATCCAGGCCGCAAAACACTGTATCCAAGGGGAATACCTACACCCCCGCTCCAAATCGATATGCAGGGGATTTTTCCGAAGAGACGGGATTCCAGTATGATAACATTCCCATAGAGTATCGCAGTGCAGATCCGCCAGCTTCAATACCATCCACCTTCTCCAAATGCATTTTCTATATGGCAAAAGGAATAATTTCCATCCTTCTCTATAACAGCCACCGCATCGAACCGAGGCTGCAAACAAGACAGGCCTTCCTCCCGCATCAGGTACTGCTCCGCTGTCAGAAGCAGTTTTTCCCGTTTTTTAGCCGTCACCGCTTCCAAAGGCTCCGCAAAGGAGGAAGCTTTTCTCTCTTTCACCTCTACAAAAACAAGATACCCGTCCTTACGGCAGATCAGGTCGATTTCTCCATATCGGCTGTGGTAGTTCCGGACGACCACCGTATATCCTTTTTTCTCCAGATAGCAAGCCGCCAGAGATTCGCCCTTTTTCCCTTTTTCGTTCATACAGCCTCCCTCAGCCGTTCAGGAGTTTCGTCAGGAAGGAGCGGCGGTGTATGGGACAAGGGCCGTATTTGCGAAGAAGTTCCATATGTAGAGCCGTGCCGTATCCTTTATGCTTGGCAAACTGATATTCGGGATACAGGGAATCCAACTCCAGCATGAGTCTGTCCCTGCTTACCTTTGCCAGGATGGAAGCCGCCGCTATACTGGCGGAAAGGCCGTCCCCCTTTACGATCGTCTCCCCACGGACAGAAAGGGGCGGCATTCGGTTTCCATCTACCAAAGCATAGTCCGCCGGCAGGGAAAGCCCCTCGCAGGCCCTTCGCATAGCCAAATAGGTAGCCTGCAGAATATTGATCTCATCGATCTCCTTTTCTGTTGCAAAGGCCACGGACCAAGCAGCCGCCTTTTCCTGGATAAGAGGAAAAAGCGCTTCCCTTTTCTTGGCGGTCAGCTTTTTGGAATCGTTCAAGCCGGGAATCTCCATCTCCAACGGCAGAATGACAGCGGCGGCAAAAACAGGCCCTGCAAGAGGCCCCCTGCCCGCCTCGTCTATACCACAAACCGCCCTGTATCCCCTTTGAGCCGCTTCTTTCTCATACAGGTACCAATCCATTTCCTGTTCCTCCTGTGTGCTCAGCGTCTTCTCCGATCATACACCAACAGTATCCTCTGGCGTTTCCAACGTAATACGACCAATCACAGCGCCTCGGAACTCGTCCAGAACAGCGATGGATGCCCGTTCCGTATTGATCTCTCCCCCGGAAAGGAGCATTCCTCTCTTTTTTCCGATTATTTCCAAAAGCTCATATCCCGGGTGGCCGGAAAGCTCTACTCCTTCCAGCTTATAACGTGCGCTGAGCTCCTTTGGATATGCCTCTGCGAGAAATTCCAAAAGACGGGATGCGAGATGCTCCGTATCCACCACATCGTCCTTTACCGCCCCGGTAAAGGCCAGCTTTTCTCCAACCAGCTTATCTTCGAACTTCGGCCACAGAACACCGGGGGTATCCAAAAGCTCAAAGCCCTTTCCGATCGTGAACCACCGATTCTGCCGGGTAACGCCCGGGCGGTCTGCCACTTCTGCCTTCCCGCCTCTGCAGAGCCTGTTGATCAGCGAGGATTTCCCTACATTGGGTACACCTACAATCATCACGCGGATCACATGTCC
>URRG01000076.1 GCA_900550095.1 uncultured Oscillospiraceae bacterium | reverse complement strand
GGCGGCTGCATATCTGCAGCCGCTGAAGGAAGCCCCTGGTATGCGGCCTGAGAAACAAGTCAGTGGGAGGGAATGCATATGGATGAGAGCCAGCGTAAAGAAATGCACTGGTTTTGCGCTTCCAACAGCGCCAGAGGGTATGTAAGCTATTTTGAGGAGAATTTCCGCGGGCTGAGAAGGGTTTGTCGTCTGCACGACTATCCGCTGTTTGCCGCCCGGGAGATGCTTTCCTCTGTTCTGGAGGCGGCCAGAGAGAGGGGGATCGCTGCAGAGATCGTTCACAACTGCCTGACAAATGAGCTGCAGGGGATCCGTCTGCCGCAGGTTTCTGCAGGAATTTGGATCTCCGATCCCTGGTATGAGGATTCAGAGGGGGGACTTTCCCTTTTGGATGACGAATTGCTTCGCGCTGTGCGCAGTATGCTTTCCTCTGCGGGGGAGTCTCTGGAAAGAGCTCGGCTTTTACGGGAAGACTGGCAGAAGCTCTATGCGGATACGATAGATTTTTCCGCTGCAGACCGTCTGACGGAACAACTGGGCGAGGAGCTTCTGGGCGGCAGATCTTTGGAAAAGCCGGGGCGCTGCGTACATCGCTTCTTTGACGCGTATACGGCAAAGGGAAGGGCGGAATATATCCGCAGCCTGACCAATTCCCTTTCCCGCCGGTGTTTTTTGAAGGGGAGGCCGGGAACGGGAAAATCCACTCTGCTCCGTAAACTGGCTGCCTTTGCCCGCAGGCGCGGCTTCTGCACGGAGGTGTATCACAGCTCTCTGGATCCATATGCCTTCGATATGGTCATCGTGCGGGAGCTTGGGTTCTGTGTGTTTGACAGCACGGCGCCCCATGAGTATTCCCCCACCCGGGAAAGCGATGTGGTGCTGGATCTCTATCGGGAAACGGCCAGCCCTGCCGGGGAGCTGCTCTTCACGCCACGCATCACAGAGCTTGCGGAGGAATACAGGGACGCCCTGCGTCAGGCGGGAGAAAAGCTGCATCTGGCAGGAGAAGCAGCGGAAGCGTTTTGGCAGTTCCATCTGTATCCGCTGGATGAGGATGAAGCGGAAAAAAGGAGACTGCTTGTTCTTCGCGCGCTCTTTGGATGATCGATACAAAAGGAAATGAGGAAAAGCTGCAAGGCTTTTCCTCATTTTTCTGCTTGGATACATTTTTCGGTCTCTGCAGAGGCCGCCGTTGTTCCGCCACGACCAGCCGAAGGAATTTGGGAAACTCAGAGGCAGAACATAAAGAATTTCAGCACGTCCATATAATCCTCTGAAGAGAAAGAGATCGTCTTCATGTCTACGATCTCGGCCCCAGGAAAATAGGAGCTGAAAAGGGCTCTTTTGTGCTCTCTATAGCGGACTTCCACATGGAAGCCGGAGGGCAGGGAGATCAGGCAGCGGGAAAGATCCCCGGAGAGGGCCTGCCTCATTCCTTCCCGGATTCGGCGGACAGCTTCCTCCGGATGCAGCGCCACGGATGCACCGCCGATTCCCCGGCTGACGGGAACGGCGGTAATATTCGGGCAGAGCTGTTTTGCCAGGCCGCAGATCATCTCATCCCCGCTGATAAAGGCTACGGGAACCTTTTGGTAAGCGGCAAAATACGCGTTGATCATAAATTCGCTGGCCAGTTCTCCGTTTATCCGAATGTACTCCGTATCCAAATTCATCGTATGAGCGAGGGGGCTGCCGTTGCTGCCGCCGCAGGTGTGATAGCCCGTCATTGCCGCTGCGTCAAAGGTGGAATCCAGCCCAGCCATCATGGAACAGGGAAGACCCGTCCATCCCCGGAGGATCCGGGCGTTTTCCGGCAGTTCAGAGGGGATCAGGTTTCGGGCCGTGTCATGGGCGTCCTTGATCAAAATCTCGGCTGCGCCGCTTTCCAAGGCGCCTTCGCAGGCGGCGTTCACCTCTTTTGTCATTTGCTTGGCAAAATACCCGTCATAGAGGGCGTTTCCCGGGCTCGTCTCCCCCCAATCAGCGATACCGGCGGTCCCTTCGATATCTGCGCTGATAAAAAGCTTCATTCTGCAGTCACTCCTTATTGGTATGGTAATATATATAGATGCTTGTATATGCTTCTGGATTTCGTAATTTCGTATGAAGAGGGCCGTTTGGGGCAAACCTTATATGTGTCAGCCGTAAAAGAGATTTTGCCCGGCTCAGCTGTCGTCTTTCTGCCGGCTTTTCGGTTCGTTTTCCTCTTTGCTATTCTCGCCGTGGTCTTTTCCCGCGGTTTCTTCTTGTTTCTCCTTCTTCTCCTTTTCACAGGCGTCTGTATCTTCTATTTTTTCTATGCCGGAGGGGATTCGTTCGCCGCTGGATTTCGTGCTTTTCTTTCTGCACACAAAGTAAAGAGCAAGAATCAGCGCGGCTGCAGAAAAGAGGAGGGAGAGGATCCCTGTCCATTCCGGAAGATGGTTCTGCAGGATTTGAAGCGGAGACTGAGGCTGGGCGGCAGAACCCGCCGGGGACGCCCCGCTCTGCACAGGGAAGCTGCCCTCTGCGCTGCCGAAAGAATGCGTTTCTCCTTTGGAAGAGCTTTTGCCGGAGTGGCCTGCTCCAGAGAAGTCCGTGCCTGCGCCGGCCTCTTCATCGCCCCGATGAACCGTGACCACATAGACGGTTTTTCCTGCGTCTTCGTCTGTGAGCGTAATGCGGATTTCAGTTGTTTTACCAGCCGCCTGAAGCCGGTAACGGCTTATAGTGATCTTCGCCCCATTCTGCGCTTCGGCTTCAAAATGCACTTCCTTTACAGAGGAAGGCACCTGAAGCGTATAGGAGAAGACTTCCGGCGAAAAGGCAGGGGAAAGTGAACCCGTATCCGGCTTCAGGAAGGCAAGCCTGTCCCCGCCCGTGTTTCCCACGGGAATGGAGACGGTTTGAGAAAAGGAGGAAAATCCCTCCGGAGCTTTCCCGTTTTCACCGCACACCTGATCCGCCCAGAGTTTGACTGTAAGAACATCTCCTTCGGCGGCGTTTTCAGGAATTTTCAGCGTAAAGGCGATAAGCTCCCCGGAAAGCCGGGAGGCGGTTCCGTCAGCTCCTGCATATACGCAGACAGGACCCGAAGCCGGCTGAGAGACGTAGAGAGAACTTCCGGAGACGGCCCCGCAGCCCTTCACCTTGGAACAGATGAGGGGACTGCCTTCAAGGGAGACGCCGCACCGGAAGCCGGATACAGCGGGAGTCCCTTCCGGCATCACAAGAGAAAGCTCAACGCTTTTTCCCGGAAGAGCAGAACCGGAGAGCACATAAGAAAAGTTCCCCGCTGCCTGGGCAGCGGGGAAAACGGCAAAGCTGCATACGAACAGAACAATACCCATACCTGCGCAGAGAAGAAGGACGCGAGCAAGCATACGCATAGAATGCATCCGAGGAGCAAAAGTCGGCATATGGATTTCCCGCAAACTAAACGACCTCTTTTCAAGTGGTTACGGTATGGGAAGCCTGTTTCTGCGCTTCCGCCCTGGAAAGATCCCGCAGCAGCTTTTTGCGTACGGTCAGCAGGCGGAAACGGTTGTACCTTTGGATAGCCGCAAAGGGGAGATTCCCTAAAAGGATCAGAAAGCTGCAGAACAGTCCCCACGAAAGAGGATTCATGATCAGCACAAAGATAATGCAGAAGGCATCGGTGGTATGATTCCATTCGCCCCGGCAGGTTTCCATGATGAACTCATCCAGATATTCAATGGAAACGTCTGTGATATGAGATTTGGAGAAGCCGTCCTTCGCCACATGCTGGGGAACTTTATCCTTCCATACGTTGATTTTCAGCTTGTCGCGGTACCAGCGGCCCCCGCGTTCCCATTCTCTGGGGCGGAACCGGCCTTTGTTGCAGTTGAAATAGGAGGGAGGCAGTTTGACGCAGGCAATAAATACCGAAACATGCCACACCCCGATCACAAGGATATTCAGAAACAGAATCTGAAGAGCGGAAAAACCTTTCAGCATCCAACTCACCTTCCCTTTCATAAAAATAAAATACACATGGAAAAGACCTGCGAAACTGCGCCTGCAATTTGAGAAATCAACTGGCCGTGCAGACGAGCCGCCGGCGATACGCGTCCCTCTGTTTCAGTATGCCTATTTCCCGGCAGAATACAGAATCCTTTATCTGGAGAGCGAGCCCTGGCGGAGGAATGTGCGGGAAGCATCTCCCGGCACCGGTTTCGGTTTTATGAGACTCACCCGAAACAGCCTCATTTGAAAAATCTACTGGACATCCTCTCATTCTGTGATACAATCAGAACAGAAGCGGCAGAAGGCTTTATCTTCCTGAAGATACCGCAAAGACCGCTTGAAACGGATGATACCGGCAGAGAAAGAATTGTCGAAACAATTCAAAAATACAGTATATAAGTATACAACAAAAACGGGAGGAAAGCAAGATGAAAGGGTTAAAAGCTTTGTTTATCGGCGGAACGGGAACGATCAGCACCGCATGTGTCCGCCTGGCCTTGGAACAGGGCTGGGAGGTGACCTGTATGAACCGGGGCAGCCGGCGCGGAGAGCTTCCTGAAGGCGTAGAATGGCTGCAGGCGGACTGCAGTGACGCCGAGGCCATGAAGGCGGCTGTGCAGGGCCGGTATTTTGACGTGATAGCCGAATTTATAGGTTTTACGCCCCTGGAAGCGGAGCGGGATATCGATCTGTTCAGCGGGAAATGCGGGCAGTATATTTTTATCAGCTCGGCTTCGGTATATCAGACGCCTCCCGCCCATTTTATGATAACGGAAAGCACGCCCAGAAAGAATCCGTATTGGCTTTATGCCAGAAATAAAATTGCCTGTGAAGACGTTTTGAACAGGGCCTACCGGGAAACGGGTTTTCCGGTGACTATTGTGCGGCCCTCCCATACCTACTGCGAGAGATCGGTCCCCATGGCGGTGGAAGGCAGAAAGGGAAGCTGGCAGGTTTTGGAGAGAATGCGGCAGGGAAAGCCCGTGATCGTCCACGGAGACGGGACCTCTCTCTGGACGTTTACCTTCAGCACGGATTTTGCAAAAGGCTTCTGCGGCCTTATGGGAAATCCCCATGCGCTGGGGGAAACGGTCCACATCACCAGCGACGAGACGCTCACGTGGAACCAGGCTTACGAGATCGTGGGCCGGGCCTTGGGGGCAACGCCCCATTTGGTGCATATCCCTACCGACTATATTTCCGCCTGGGACAGGGAGTTTATGGGCGGCCTTATGGGCGATAAGGCCCATTCTGTTGTGTTTGACAACAGCAAGATCAAACGGCTTGTGCCCGGGTTCTGCGCCGGTGTGCGCTTTGACCAGGGCGTGCGCCGCTGCCTTGCGTATATGGAAGAGCATCCCGAGTGCCGCAGAGAGGATCCGGAGTTCGACGGATGGTGCGACAGGCTCATTGCGGCGTACTTTTCAGGCCTGGCCGCTGGGAACGGAGGGGAGCCGGAAAAGTGAGCCTGCAGGATTGGATGGCTGAGCCCATACCGGTTTCTCCGCCGGGGGAGGACATCCCCTTTCCCCGGGAATGCGGAGAGCCTCTCGCGGATATTACCCATATCTCCCCAAGAATTGTATATGCGGCTTCCTATTACAGACAGAACCTGAATGGGGCTCTTTCCCGCTGTTATGCGCGGCGGACAGTTGCCGGAATGCTTTTGGATGCTCTGCAGAGCCTTCCGGAGGAGTATGGTTTCCTGATTTTTGACAGCCTGCGCCCGGTTGCCGTGCAGCAGGCGCTGTATGACTCTTATCTGGCGGAGCTGGTACGCCTGCATCCGGATTGGAGCCGGGAACGGCTGGATGAGGAGATCGACCGGTTCGTGGCCCTGCCCAGAATAGATTATCTCCGCCCGGCTCCTCACACTACGGGCGGAGCGGTGGATCTGACTCTTTGCCGGGGAGGCGCGCCTCTTCCCATGGGTACAGGCTTTGACGATTTTTCTCCCCGGGCTGCCACCAGGTATCTGGAGGAATACAAGGAGTTTCCCGGCGACGGAGAAGCGGCTCGGAACAGACGCCTTCTGTATCATTGCATGCTGGCGGCGGGCTTCGTCAATTACAGCGGTGAATGGTGGCATTTTTCCTATGGGGACAGAGCTTGGGCCGGCAAGACGGGGGGCACGCCGGTTTACAGCTATGTTGAGCCGCCGGCCAAGGCTCCGGCCTCTGGTAATGGATTTTCTCCGCAGCTTTATCCGGAGGTCCAGCCGGCTGCTCCGGCGGAGCCTGCGGCGCTTTGAAAGCGGATATCGCCCAGAGTGCTTTTTTAAAAGTGCTTTTATGGCTGCAGGCCGTTTACTCTCGATAGTTTCGAAAACCGACAGTATGCGCTATAAAAAGAGGATGCCCAGCGGTAAGGGACATCCTCTTTCTTATGCGGTTTTGCTGTTCTAAAGCCCTGAGGGCGCCGGTGCGGACCGAATGCGGAAATTGCCGCTTTCCGCAGATTTCAGATGAAAAGCATTTTCTGAAACGGCGCTGGAGGCTGAGGGAGGGCCCCATGAAAAGGCTGTGCCGGGTTTTAGGGCCTATGGAGATTTCGGCCGTATACCGCGTCTCTCAGAAAATCCAAGCCGATTGTCTTTCCGATGAAAGCAAGGGGAATAGAGAGATACCGGTTTATGGTTTATGCGGCGGCTGTGCGGCCAAGAAAAATCCCCCGGCGTTCCTCATGTGAGGAAACCGGGGGAAGAAACCGGATATGCAACGGTTTTTTTATATTTCTCTGGCAGCCTCAATGACCCAGCGGATACGTTCATGATCCAAATACGCGCCGATGGTGCAGTCACCGCCCAGAATCAGGCCGCGCTTGCCAAAGCGAAGGATGGTATCCTTTGTGAACTGCTGAATTTCTTCCTTGCTGCCATGGTAGAGAAGCCCTTTGTAATCGGTGCACTCTTCATTGAGGTGCAGGGTTTCAAACCCGCCCAGCACAGCTCTGTCCCCGAAGAAGAAGCGGCCGTCCTCCAGGGGGAGTTCTTCTACATAGACAGCCCAGTTTACGCACTTGGCCGGGTAGTCCTTCCACAGGGGAAGATTGTTTTTGGCGCCTACCCAGCCGCAGCAATGAAGGATATTGTTCGCAGAGAACCGATTGGCATGCTCCAGGACATACATGTCGCTGGGAGCGATCGTAGCCTTATACTCCTCTGTGGTAAAGCGGCCGATTTCGCCGCCCTGCACACAATAGTAAATGCCGTCGCATCCGCCTTCCGTGAGAACCAGCTCGCTTAGAAGAGCCTGATCATGGGCGATAACGTCCAAAGCGCGCATAACGGCGTTTCGGTCCTCTTTCAGATGCTGCATGATGACTTCGTCCGGGAGAGCGAAGCGCATGCAGGTAAAGGGGGCGAAAACATTATAAAAGAGGCAGCATTCCTTTCCGACTTCTTCTACCATACGCTTTACGCGCCATACCTGATCCTTGATGAAGGGGTCGTCCCGAGTGAGAGGCTTCAGGTTGTTCCAGTCGGACGCCTTTTCGATTTTGATCGAAAGAGGCAGATAAAAATAGCCGTCGCTCATGATTTTGATGAAATCCATATCCACGTCTCTGTAATACGCCAGCTGCGCTTTGATGAAATTTTCCCCTACGGTTTCTTCACCTGCAAAATGGAACCAAAAGCCTACGGGCACATGATCCACTGGTTTTTTATTCAGGGCGTTTAAAACTCTTGTCCTCTTATCCATTGGTGTTTCCTCCCAAATCTAAATTCCTTTCTCACATACAGGCCTTTTGTCTAGCGCTAGGGTTTCTGCGCTTTCTTCTTTCAGTTTAGTACAGAATGGAAAAAAGGTCAATAGAAGATGATGAAGCCGCCGGAGAAAACTGGGTGTTGACAAAGCCTGCAGGAAGTGCCATACTCTTACCGTAATTGTGGGAAATCCGGCAGAAAATCTGATGCAGATATGGGAATGCGGACGAACTCAAAAATTCCGTCTGCTTCACGATTGGGCCGGAAAGAAGGAGCAGGAATAGTTATGAAAACAGTTTTGATAGTGGGACTTGGGCGGTTTGGACGCCACATGGCCAGAACCCTGACGGAACTGGATAATGAAGTCATGGCCGTGGATATTGTGGAGGACCGCGTGAACGACGCGCTTCCTTACGTCACCAACGCCCAGATCGGCGACGCTACAAAGGCGCACTTCCTGGAGTCCCTGGGCATAGGGAATTTTGATATCTGCGTGGTGGCTATCGGGGATAATTTTCAGAGTTCCTTGGAAGCGACCTGCCTTTTAAAGGAGTTGGGCGCTAAATATGTCATTGCACGGGCCAGCCGGGATGTGCACGCCAAATTCCTGCTGCGGAACGGAGCGGATAAGGTGATCTACCCGGAGCGGGAAACTGCGGAACATCTTGCGGTGAAATGCAGTGCCGGAAATATTTTTGAATTTGTCGAGCTCATGCCGGATTACTCTATATTTGAGATTTCCGTGCCGGAGTCATGGGTTGGGAAGAGCATCGTGCAGAAGGCTGTGCGGACGAAGTTCCATATCAGTATTCTGGCAACTAAGGAAAACAATACGGTAAGGCCTCTCCCCCCTGCGGATTATATATTTAAAGGCACTGAAACCATCATCGTTATGGGACATAACGATGATGTAAAAAAGCTGCTGTATTAAAAAATAAATCCTATCTTTATTAAAATCATAAATTATACAGAATTGCGGCTTTGAACTAAATACCATACAGCTGCGAAACCAAGACAGTACAGGGACGTGTTTTGCTTCAGGGGTAGA
>URRG01000075.1 GCA_900550095.1 uncultured Oscillospiraceae bacterium | reverse complement strand
GAAAAGCCCCTGAGTCAGCAGGGAAAAATACATAAGAGAAAGTGAAGTGCATGCGAACCGATGCGAAAAAATCTGAAAGCCAAAATTATGGAATCTCTCTCCTCCGTCTTGCCCATAACCGTAATCGTGCTGATCATGAGCTTTACGCTGGCCCCGCAGATGCCCATCGGTACGCTGATGATGTTTCTGCTGGGTGCGGTGCTTTTGATCCTGGGGATGGGCCTCTTTTCCTTGGGGGCGGATATGTCCATGATGCCCATGGGAGACGGGATCGGCGGAGAAGTCGTCCGCATGAGCGGAAAAAAATGGAGAATTGTGCTGATCTGTTTTTTGATCGGCGCCTTTATCACCATAGCGGAGCCGGATCTGCAGGTTTTGGCCAGGCAGGTTCCCGCTGTTCCCGATATTGTGATCATTCTCACAGTGGCGGCCGGAGTGGGTGTCTTTCTGGTGATTTCCGTCCTCCGCACGCTTTTTGGGAAATTCCCCTTAAACCGCCTTTTGGTGGGGTTTTATATTCTGGTGTTCGTGTTGGCGCTCTTTGTGCCAAGGGAATTTTTGGCGGTGGCCTTTGATGCCGGCGGCGTGACGACGGGGCCCATAACGGTTCCCTTCATTATGGCGCTGGGAATCGGCGTAGCGGCCACCCATCATAACGGCAAAAACGCAGAGGAAGACAGCTTCGGCATGGTGGCCCTCTGCAGCATCGGGCCCATTCTGGCTGTGCTGATTATGGGAATGTGCCTTTCCGACACAGAAATCTCCTACACGCCTTTCACCGTTCCCACCGTCTTTTATTCCCAGGAGGTGGGCCTGCAGTTTTTAGAAGGCTTTCCAGTTTATATGGAGGAGGTGCTTTTGGGCCTTCTTCCCGTAATCGTATTCTTCGGGATATTTCAGGTTATTTCTCTCCGGCTCAAAAAGGAATCCCTGATCCGCCTTATGATAGGCCTTCTGTATACATATGTGGGGCTGGTGCTCTTCCTCACAGGGGTAAACGTGGGCTTTATGCCCGCCGGCAACTATCTGGGCAGTGCTATTGCCGAGCTCGACTATAACTGGATTTTGATCCCCATCGGCATGGTGGTGGGCTATTTTATTGTGGCGGCAGAGCCTGCCGTCCATGTGCTTAATAAGCAGGTGGAAGAGATCACCGGCGGAGCTGTTCCGCAAAAGGCCATGCAGCTGAGCCTTTCCATAGGCGTAGCAGTTTCTGTGGGAATCGCCATGCTCCGTGTTCTCACAGGGATATCCATCCTGTGGTTTTTGATTCCCGGCTATGCCGTTGCGTTGGGGCTTACCCGCAAAGTTCCAAAGATTTTCACGGCGGTCGCCTTTGACTCCGGCGGCGTAGCCAGCGGGCCCATGACGGCCACCTTCCTTCTGCCCTTTGCCATGGGTGCCTGCAGCGCTTTGGGCGGGGATGTGCTTACGGATGCTTTCGGAATAGTGGCCATGGTGGCTATGACGCCTTTGGTGACCATTCAATGCCTGGGGCTGGTGTATCAGAGAAAACTCAAGCGCACCAAAGAAGTTACGGATGCAGAGGCTTCCCTCATGGCCCCCGAAGATGATATAATTGATTTTGATACTTTGGATGCACCGGCTGGGGAAGAGGCCCCGGCAGAGCAAACGACATTCCATACAGAGGAGGCTCCCGATGAAGGATAAAACAACATTAGAAGGCATGGGAAGCTCCGGCCCCAAAAAAGAAACGGGGACTGCGGGCGGCGCAATGCCGATGGATCGTTTTAAGCTTTTAATTGGTATTGTAGATAGAGGGCGGGGAAGCAAAGTGGTGGATTTGTTCCGTTCCCATCACTTGCATTTTGATTTTGCCTGCTTGGGTTCCGGAACAGCCAGTTCCATTATCCTCAGCTATTTTGGTCTGGATGAAACCGCAAAGGAACTGGTGTGGACCCTTTCTCCCTGCCGGCGGGTGCCGGCCGTTCTGCAGGAGGCTAAAACCCGCCTTAAGCTGGAAAAACCGGGGAGCGGGATCCTGTTTTCGATTCCCCTTTCTGCTATCAGCGGGCAGATCCCACCCGTTCTTATCAAGCCGGAATACAGCGAGGAGGATATAAATATGGATACATCGCAGACTCTCCCAAAAGAGAAAAAAGCATATGAGTTGGTTCTCACCATTGCCAACCGCGGTTTTACCGACCACATTATGGAAGCTGCGCGGGGAGCCGGCGCCAAGGGCGGAACGGTGATTCTGGCCCGCCGCGTGGGCTATGAAGACGATCAGAACCTACTGGGTTTTACCCTGCAGCCGGAGAAAGAGATCATCGCCATACTGGTTCCCAAAGAGGATAAGCTCCCCGTAATGCGTGCCATCAACCGGGAGGCCGGCTTGAAAACAGAATGCAGGGGGATTCTCTTTTCCCTCCCTGTGGACGACATTTTGGGGCTGCAGGAGTAAAATTGAAAAAACGAAGTGGCATTCCCTTTCGATGGGAATGCCGCTTCGTTTTTTCAGAAAGTTTTTCCTGTCAACAGGCGGGAAGAAGAGTATTCATAGCAAGAAGAAGCGCCTCTAGAATTTTACAAAGAAACTGCCAATTTTCTCTCTTTTTAGCTCCTGTAGCCGCCAGATATTTTTCGCCTTCAGGAGTGATGATATACTGCGGGACGCCATGGAAGACTTTGTAGCGTTTCAGACACTTGGCTTCCAGAAGCGCTTGTATATACTGCTGAAACTTCTCTTCCGATATATGGTACATGCTGGCAAAAACAGACTTCTCTTGCTGAGTGGCACGCAGTATGCTGGCTAAGATGCTTTCTTCTTTGCAGGCGCGCGCTCTGGTATAGGGCGGGAGAGATTCTTCTGGAATTTTCCATTCCCTTGTTTCGGGATCTATATGGGCGCCTGGAAGATACTGGTGCTGAAGCCATCTGTCAATGGTGGCAACGCTGCGGATGTTGTGCTTTTCTGCAAATTCCTTTCGGGTGAGCATGCGTTCTGCTTTCATGGAACCATCCCTTTCTCTCTGTGCACAAGGGTGCAGCGGCATCGAAGAATACCGCCGGCGCTCTCTTGCTTCCTTGACCTTTTTACAATACTAGTATACAGGAAGAAGTGTCCCATAAAACGGAATCTATTTTGAAAGAGAGAAGAAATTTCAGGCAGAGAGCCGAGAAGATTTTGTTGGATTATTCCCTGCTCTGATTCTGCCCCCGATATTCGTTGGGGGTCGCGCCCGTATATTTTTTGAAGGCCCGGTTAAAGGTCTGGGTGGTGACATATCCCGTTTTTTGGGCGATGATCTGTATTTTATCGTGGGAGTTCCGCAGAAGCTTTTGGGCCAGATGCATGCGCAGGTCGAGAATATAGCGGTTTAGATTCTGCCCGGTGGCCTCCTTGAAGAGCCGGGAAAGGTAAGAGGGGTGCAGATGGGCCACGGCGGAAAGGGCGGTGAGGGAGAGGTCGGCGTGCAGGTTCTTGTGGATATAGTCTTCCACAGTGGGGACGGCGTCCAGAAACCGTTCCCGCTCGTTTTGGGAGTGAAGCTCCATCACCCTTTGAGAGAGCATTTCCAGATAGTATACGGCCTTTTCCCAGGAGCCGTGGGCCTCCGGCTGGAAGAGCTCCTGAAGAGGGATGTCCTCTTCGATCTGTTCCCGAAGATCCCAGAGGTTTATGTATTTTAGCAGAAGCGCGGCGATGCGGAAGTAGATTTCTGCGGCGGGCTCCTTCTGGGAGAGGGGAAGGCGGGAAAGCCCCGCTGTCACAGAGCCAAAGGCGGCATAAAAGCCTTCTTTGTCCCCCAGATCCAGAGCGCTTTCCAAAGCAGGGAAGCTTTTCATCAGTTCTGCTGCGTTCTTTTGGCCCTCTGCCGGCGGCGCCGGCTGGCGCCCGGCTTCCCAGATGCCCTCTGAAAACCGGTAGCGGCCGTAGCCCAGAGTCTGGCGTATGGAAAAATAGGCGGCGGAAAGATCCTGCAGGAGCACGGGGGCGGGCTGATAGGCGATGGAGACCGTCCTTTTCAGATTTTGGCGGCAGCTTTTCTGTATCTCCTCAAAAATCGTATCGCGGATCGCGCGGGTATGGGGCGTTCCCTTCCGTTGGGGAAGCTGCAGGATCCAGATGAGAAAGGAATGATCCACAAAGCAGCAGAAACGGGAGGTGTAATCCCGGATGGAATCCTGGCAAACGGCCTGCAGGGAATAGAGAAGGAGCTTTTCTTCCCGGGAGTTCGGGGAGTTTTCCTGCCCCTCTGCGTTTTGGGGCTCCCTGGGCGGGCGGTCCGGGCAGAGCCCGAAGAGAAGGGCGGGGCTTCCGGCCTTCAGAAAAATATTCAGCTCGTCGAATGTATCCTGGTTGATATCCCCCAGAGGGCAGCTCCCCTCCAGCAGAGAGGAGAGATACTGCTCCCGCAGAAGGGGGATGGCCCGCACATAGTATTGCCGGGCCTGCTCCAGAGCGTCGTTGAGAAGGGTTTTCTGCTCCAGCTCCCGGATGACCTCCTGCACGGTGTCCCGGATTTTCTGATCGGGCTCCATTTTGGTCAGATACCGCACGTCCCGGTTCTGGATGGATTGGTATACATAGTCGAAATCCCGGACGCCGCTGATAAAGATCACCCGGCAGCGGGGCCACCGCTTTTTGATCTCCTGATACATGGCGAGCCCGTTCATTTCCGGCATATGGATGTCTGTGAGCACAATATCCACCCGGATCCTTTCCAGAGTCAGAAGGGCTTCTGAGGCCGAAAAGGCGGAAAGAAGCTCCAGATCGTCCCCTTTAAGGCCCTCCAGAATATCCGTCAGGCCTTCCGCCACCTCCGGCTCGTCATCCACCACTAGAAGCCTGTACATCTTCAGATTCCCCTTTGCTTTCTTCGGATACAGAAATACGAAGCACCACCCGAAGGCCCCCCAGCGGGCTGCGGCTCAGGAATACACCGCAGCCCTCCCCATACCGCAGGCGCAGCCTTCTGTGGATATTGATCATGCCGGTGATCTCCGAGGGGCGCTGAGTCTCCAGCTTTTTCTGCATGGCCGCTATGGCTGCGTCCGTGAGGTTTTCCCCCGTATCCTCGGCGATGATATCGAAATATCCCCCTTCCCGCAGGAGATAGTGCATCCGGAAGATGGTATTCCCCGAGCGGTTTTCCGCCGCATATTTGACGGCGTTCTCGCAGACAGGCTGCAGAATCAGCCGCGGCACAGGGAAGCTTCTCATGGAATCGGGCAGGGGCGCTATTTCCACCTGCAGCCGGTTCCTGAAGCGGATCCGCTGTATTTCACAATAGCTGCGGGCATGGGTGAGTTCCTCCTCCAGAGGGAGGATATCCCGGCCGTTGCGGGTGATGTATTGAAAATAAGAGCCCATAAGGCCGGAAAGCAGAAGGGCGCCCTCCGTGTCCTCGGCCCGGATGCGTTTGTTGAGGATAAAGAAGCTGTTGTATAGAAAATGCGGGTCGATCTGGGATTGAAGCTGCTTCAGCTCGGCCTTTTGGGCCAGCATCTGCTGCTGATAGGCCTGGCGGATGGATTCCTGCAGGCGGAGGATCATTCTGTCGAAGGCCTGATACAGATAATGGAATTCCCCCTGGCCGCCGGGGCAGATCTGGATATTCAGGTTCCCCTCTTCTATCGTGTGGAAGGCTTTTACAAGACGCTTCAGGGGTTTGTGCACAAGGGTATACAGAAACAGGGAAAAAACCAGGGAAGCAGCGACAAGGACGCTGAAGAGCAGCCAAATCATCCGGTAAAAGGGCTGCATCTCCTTTTCGATGGCGCTTTCCGGCAGATATTGGATCAGGTAGATCTCTGCGGGGTAAAGCTGCCGGCAGAGGGCCGTATATCTCTGGGATTCACAGGAGAACTGCAGGATCTGGGAACCTGTGGAATCCTCCTTTGGCAGGCCTGCCAAAGAGGCGTATAGCTCCGTTCCCGCCGGCACAGGCATTTCTGCAAGGAGAATGCCGTTACCAGGGCAGAAAAGGAGCATGTTGGTTTCAGAAGCGCCGCATTGCTCAGAAAAGAAATTGCCGATGGAAAGGTTGGAAAAAGCCGTCTGGATAAAAAACGCCGGTTTTTCCGGATCCTTCCAGCTGGCGTATACACTTTCCGTTATATAGGTAAGCTTTCCGTCCTTATAAAAGAGCTCATCCTTTTTCAGAGAGGAAAGGGAAGCGTATACATCCCGCTGCTCCTGAAGGGCCTTGCCGGTGGAGTAGGTGGTGATGTTGGCGTCTATATCGGGAATATAGACGTTTATGCTCTCAATAAACCGGCTGCCGGATTGAACGGCCCAGAGCTTATCCTTGATATTGCTCATGGCCTCTGAAAGGGCATAGGTGCTGTATTGGCCGGAAAAGAGGCTCAGCTTGTTGATATCCCAGTTGGTATTGAGCACCGTCTGCAGAGCCTGCAGGCGGTTGAATTCATTTTTCAGGATGCTTGAGGAATAGTTCCCCGTATTTTCCACAGAACGGATCAGCTCCCGCCGGATTTTATCCGTTCCCTGCCGGTAAAGCAGGAGGCTTCCCGAAAACAGAAGCAGCATGGCAAGGCCGAACACCAGGCAGGTCTTATGAAAGGTGGTGCATACAAATTTGCGCTTTTTTTCCGTGAGGATCACCTGCTTTCGTGCTGCATATATTCCGGTTTTGCTTCCGGTTGTGGAAAACGGCAACCTACACTTTTTCGTTTGGCTTTATTTTTATAGGGAAAAAGAAAAAGTGTCTCATTATACCGGATAATGAGACACTTTATAAAATCTAGTAAAGAAAGCATATGGGAAGAAAAAGTGAACGAAAAAGTGTACATTTTTGTGCAGGTTTTTATTAAAGTATATAAAATAGATGTGGATTAGTCAATGATTTAGTTTAAAAAGTTAAGCGATGTTCAAGTATCTTAAAATTCGCCTCTAAAAAACGGATAATTCCTCCGATATAATAAAAAGCAGAAACAATCCTGCAGCTTCCGGAAGCGAAACAGGAGCCGGCACATTGGGGCTGTTTGAACCGCGTCCCGCAGACAGGTCGGGACGCCTGCGTGCCTTCATGCCCGCATGTGTGTTGACCGCCGTAAAATTTATGGCGGCAGTTCGTTTTGGAGTATGAGTATGTAAGGAGGAAATGAAAATGAAGAATAAGGGCAAGCGATTTTTGGCGCTGCTTCTTGCCTGCGCTTTGATGGCCGGCCCCGCCGCGGGCTGCCAGTCGGGGGAAACAGCTTCTGAAGGAGGCTCTTCCGCCGGTTCTGGGGAAAGCTCCGGTTCCGCTCCGGTGGAGGATGCGGATCCCTATGGTCCTATGCCGGAAAGAGTCACTTTGACTATCGGGCGCAGCGAGGATGCAAACGTAACGTATGTGGAAGGGGAAAATTCGGCGGATAACTACGTGGTCCGCTATATGAGCGATAAGCTGAATATCGATTACAAGCATGCGTTCAGCGTGCCCGGCACAGAATACAGCAATAAAGTATCCCTGGCTATAACGGGCGGGGATATCCCCGATACCATGACGGTTTCAGAGATCCAGCTCCGCCAGCTGGTGGAAGCGGATATGATCGAGGATCTGACGGACGTGATGAATACATATATGTCCGACAGCCTGAAGGCCCGCTACGACACCACCGGCGGCTATGCGCTGGAAAGCGCCACCTTCGACGGGAAAATCATGGCCATTCCCAACGTGAACGCCGGCGAGGACGCCATCCCCATGCTGTATATCCGCCAGGACTGGCTGAAAGAATGCGGCCTGGAGGCCCCCAAGACCATGGAAGACGTCATCAACATCGCCAAGACCTTCAAGGAAAAGAAGATGGGCGGGGAAAATACCTGCGGCCTGCTGGTGCAGCAGGAGATCGTCACTGTGGGCAACAGCATGTATGGATTGGATGCGGTGTTCGGCGTGCATCATTCCTTCCCGGAGCTGTGGTATACCAAGGATGACGGCAGCCTGACGTATGGATCTATTGAGCCTGAAACGAAGGAAGCTCTGGGCCAGCTCCGCCAGATGGTGGAGGACGGCGTGATCGAGAAGGAATTCTCCGTCCGCGATCAGGATAAGTGCAACGAGCTTGTGACCTCCGGCAAGGCGGGCATCTTCTTTGCCTGCTGGTGGAATCTGAACTGGCCTCTCTTTGATATGACCAAGGAAGATCCCAGCGTGGAATGGGACGCCTATATGGTCCCTCTGGATGAAGACGGAAAATACAACACCCATATGATGGCCCCCTCCACCAATTATCAGGTGGTGCGCAAGGGCTATGAATACCCGGAGGCCGTGGTGAAAACCGCCAATATGCAGGTGGATATCGACATCGACCAGGGCAACAGCATCAAGGAAAGCAACGACATCAGCTTCAGCTGGACCATGATGCCCTTCTCTTTGCTTCTCACAGGTTACGACACCCGCCAGACGGACGCCATCCGCACACTGGATATCGCAGAGGGAAGGATCACAGAGGAGCAGTATACCGACGCGGAAAAAAATGTGATCAACGACCCGGAGCGGTATAAGGTGAGCCAGTTCAACGCTATCAAGACGTTTAACGAGGGCGGATATCCGGCTCTGTTTGAAAACAACCTCAATTCCCCCTGGGCTTTCTGGAAGGGATGCTATATCATGGCCTTGGAGCAGGAAAACACCAACCATGTGATGGGCGCCACCTATTCCTATTCTCCCACCATGGAGAGCAAATGGGCCACCCTCCAGAAGCTGGTTTTGTACGTCCTTGTGTTTGTCTAATGCACTGGATATATCGTTTG
>URRG01000074.1 GCA_900550095.1 uncultured Oscillospiraceae bacterium | reverse complement strand
TCCGGCAGCCGGTCAAAAAACGGTCGTAGTATAATAAAGAAGAAGCCTCTTTGCCGCGTTGCGCTGGTCGGTAAAAACAGAGACATTGAGAAAAAGCCCTCTGCTGCAGGAAAATAACTGCGGCAGAGGGCGGCTATATCTTTAAGCCTTACGTATATAAGCGGTAGAAAAAAGATGCTGGAGATGAAAGCGGCAGAGAAAACAAATCGAGAAGCAGCGGGGCTCAATACTGTTGCGGGAAGTCTTGGGAGCTTTTAGCAGGACATTGCTGTCTGCGGTTTCTTCTCTTTGGCGCATAGGAGGAAAAATATCGGGGATTTTGCGAGATAAGGCGCTCTTTCATCGGCGGGCGCGTATACGGATTTATGGAAGCGAGAGAAAAGGCTTCCGGCGGCTATGGACGCAGTTTCATATTTTGCGGTCCTGCTTCAAGGGAGAACAGCTGCGCCGCTTCCTTTTCGGAAGGCGGCATGGTATAATCAAAGTCAGGAGTCGGGAAAGTGGAAGTATGGGCAGGAGTTTTTTCGGCAGGCTGTATAATAGCCTGCCGAGCCGGCAGTATGGAGACGATGGGGCAAAATAGTATAGTATCTCTTTTATAATGCCGGCGGCTCTTTCCTTAGGATCGATATTTTTTCCCTGCGGGCGGTTTGAAAAGAAAGTCGCAAGGAAAATCAGTGCGGTATATTTGTAAGAACTGCGGCGGATTTTCTTTATTGACAAAAATAAAAGCAGAGGACGAGGCCATAGGAGGATCGAGACGTGGAGAAAAATGAAAAGAAAATGAACCGCTGTTCGTGGGTCAATTTGAATAATCCGCTTTATGTCCGGTATCATGACTGCGAATGGGGAGTTCCTCAGCATGAAGATACAAAGCTGTTTGAGATGCTGATGTTGGAATGTTTCCAGGCCGGCTTGTCGTGGGAATGTGTGCTGAATAAGCGGGAGGGGTTCCGGCGGGCATTTGACGGATTTGATGCGGAGAAGGTCAGCCGGTATGATGAGGAAAAATGCGCGCGGCTGGCGATGGATCCCGCTATCATCCGAAACAGGCTGAAAATACAGGCCTGTGTGGTGAACAGCCGGGTATTTATGCAGATCCAAAAGGAATATGGCTCCTTCGACAGATATATTTGGGGATTCACTGGGGGAAATGCGATTGTTGAAAGCTGCGGCATGCGTACAACCTCGCCGCTTTCTGATCGGATATCTAAGGATCTGAAACGCCGGGGAATGAAGTTTGTAGGCTCCACTGTTATATATGCCTATCTGCAGGCGGTGGGTGTGCTGAACGCACATATGAAGGAATGCGACTGGTGTCATAAAGATGTATCCACAGAGGAAAGCATATAAGAAGGAATTTTCCAGCGGTTCTATAGAGCATCTCAGCGTTTATCTCTTATTGTTGCCGGAACCCGCCTGCGGCGGCGCTGCAGCATATACACAGACATTTTACGGAAAGAGGTGATACCATGAAATGCGGATTGGATGCAGCCTCCTAAGACAGAATAATAGTGTTAGGAGGCTAAAAAATGAAATTTGAAAAACTGAATCTGGAAACCTGGGAGCGCGGGCCTGTATTCCGGCACTTTATCCGGGAGTTGCGTTGTGTGATGAGCCTGACGGCAGAAGTGGACATAACGGATTTTCTGCGAGTGCTCCATGAGAGGGGATACAGGTTCTATCCCGCTATGATGTGGGTGGTAAGTTCCGCCGTAAACAGCCGGGAAGAATTCCGGCTGGGGTATGATGCGCAGGGAAACCCCGGAATATGGGATTATGTTTCTCCTTATTACGCCGATTTTCATAAGGGAGACGAAAAATTTGTCAAGCTGGCAACGGAATATCATCCGGATTTTCGAGTTTTTTACGGCCGGTTTCTGGAGGATGTCCAGCGGTTTCGCAAGATGCGCGGATTTGATCTGAAGGAGCTTCCGCCCAATACGTTCGACGTGTCTTGCTTGCCCTGGGTGCGGTATAAGAGCTTTGATATACACGTTTTTGATTCCGGAACATATCTGGCCCCTGTGATCACTTGGGGGAAATATGCAGAGGATTGCCGCGGAAGGATCCAACTGCCGCTTACTATGAATATCCACCATGCGGCGGCGGACGGCTTTCATCTGTGCCGCTTTTTTTCAGATGTGGAAGACTGGATGAAACGGATCGTCTAAACAGGAGAGCCTGGCTGTATTTTGAGCCAGGCTCTCCTGTTGGCTTCATAAGGTTAAGAGATTTGTTTGATTTTCCGAAAATGCAGAACAGAAAAACAGCAGTTTTTCCCTAGAGATATCTGGTTACAGGCATAAAAACCGCTGTTGTTATGTTTGGTTGACAGTTTTCAAGGGGAAAATGGTAGCTATTATTGGCGGCGTCTGGTATAGTTTTCAGGAAGGAGGAATTCATACGATGACTTTTCAGGAACAACTACTTTCGCACAGAAAACAGCTTGGCTTGTCTCAGGAACAGCTCGGGAACCAGATCGGCGTTTCCCGGCAAGCAGTTTCTAAATGGGAACTTGGGGAAACAACGCCTGAAATGGAAAAGCTTATACAGCTGAGTCGGATATTCGGCATATCCATAGATGAACTGGTAGGGAACATTCCCGCTCAGAAGCCTAAAGAGACGGTTGTTCGGGAGAAAACAGTTGAAGTCCGGTTCTGCCGGTGGCACTATGAATATAAGAGCAAACGCACATTGTTTGGACTGCCGCTGCTCCATATCAATATAGGGCGCGGTATGTATAGGGCAAAAGGAGTTCTCGCAGTTGGCACGATCTCCAAGGGGATTTTGTCAATCGGAGGCGCTTCGATGGGAGTGTTTTCTTTTGGCGGCGCTTCCTGCGGAGTATTTTCCATTGGCGGCCTTTCACTGGCGCTTCTTTTGGCGGTAGGCGGCTTTGCAGCCGGAACTATAGCGATCGGAGGGCTGGCTCTGGGAATTTTGGCCATCGGCGGATGCGCGGTGGGAATGTACGCTGTCGGCGGAGCGGCAATAGCTGGGAAAATCGCCGCCGGCGGATATGCCGCTGGTCCCATCGCTATAGGAGACGGCACGAACGGCGAGATCGCATTTGATATCCATGCAAAAGGGGAGGTCAACGCCCTCTCGGACGCTATAGCAAGGAGATTTCCTCATACATGGAGGTGCATTGTAGAGCTGTTTGGTTCCATCCTGCGGTGATTTCAGCGCTTTTCCCCTTGCGTCCGTGCATATGCGGCATAGAATACACAACGGGTCAACGTGAAAAACAGGGATTTTTGATGACGGCTGAAACCGGTCTATCCAGGAGGGCATTTGGTCAGACGTTGTTTTGAAGCGATGAGAGAGGAGACGTACCTGTGTATATATGCGGTATATGTGCGGAAAATGCAGACTAAAATGTAAACCGGCCGTCCTCTTTAAAGCTGCGCCGTCCAGGATTTCCCTCCGCCCGATATATGCGGCGTTCCCCGAGGTCGTACAGGACGGACCAAACGGTATCCCTCCCGGTCCTTCTGTCATATTGGCAGATAAAACCGTTTTTTCCCGCAAGCAGGCCCTTTGCTTCCGCGGCTCCTATTCGGGAAGCCCGCCGGTTCAGCGTCCGCACCATGGTGCAAAAGCGCGGTTCTGCTTCCCAAGCGTCGATATCGGGACTATTCATGGGCGCCAGTTCATCCGAGTGAAACAGATTGGTGGCGCAGACATAGGGCTGTTCTTCAGGCCGGATCACCTGCAAGCCTCCTGCAAAGCATTCCGCTACTGCGATGCTACCGCGGGCATCCGCTATAGTAAACGTCTGGGCAGAACTGATTGGAAGCTTTTCTATCCACCGAAGAGCCTCTTCTGTGGTCCGGCATTTTTCTAAAAAGAAACGCAGGAGGAAGCCTGCGTTCATTCCCGGCCGGATGGATGGAGGATACACGGAAGTCAGGCCGATCGCAAGCCCTTTTTCATTCACGCCGTCTTCCATCTGCACGAAGGCGGTGGTATTTCCGGTGAAAGAAAAGGAACCGGAAGAGAAGCGGTAGATCACATTTTGGTTGGTTGCTGCAAGCGCAGTCAGAAAATCGCTGTTGCGTCCAAAGAGGATGCGGCTTTGATTTGAAACCGCAAAACAGGAACAACAGCAGACCGGAGGCATGGCGTACATGCTGAACAGAACTGCCTGCAGACGATCCGCAGGACATCTTTGCCCGTCTGCGATCCCTTGGATTTCTTCCAGAGCCTGGGGGAAATATTCCTGATAGACCGGCTTGCACTGCTGGGCAAACCGAAACCGTTCCTCTGTGATTGGAAAAGGGATATGGTCTAAAATTAAATTTCCGTGCTTCGCCAGCAGGGAACCCCATCGAAACCCAATTTCGTAGTGTTTCCCTTGAAATCTTGCATGATACATTTGTGAAGCTCTCCTTTTTTTGAAATGAGAGCTGCCGGCGGCTCTGTTACCAAGATACGGGAATAAAAATTGAATGTCAAGGCCCGAGATGGAAAAGACAGCTTAGGCATATAAGGGGCGTACGGTTAACGCTTCCGCTTTTTTCTGTATTCCGGCAGGCCGCAGCGATGCGGAGAGGATACAAAGCTACCGGTCCTTTTTCGGTTCTCTCTGACTTCCCGCCTGCATAAGGAAAGGTATTGACTTCTTGCCGCTTGTCCTTGTATTATTTAGCGGAAGACGGTATACTGATACGGAATGATTTTCGGCTTTTGACAGAAGCTCTTTGATAAAAGCCGCAACAGAAACGGGAGAAAGATAGAATGAGCGAATATAAATTGGTGATCCCCTGCCTGATGGGGGTAGAGGGACTTGTTGGGAACGAGCTGCGGGATATGGGCGCGCAGAATGTGGAGCCTCAGAACGGGCGTGTGCTTTTTGACGGGAGCGGGGAAATGATCGCCCGGGCCAATCTGTGGAGCCGCTACGGGGAACGGGTCCTTATCCAGCTGGCGGAATTCCGGGCTTTATCTTTTGAAGAACTTTTTCAGGGGGTAAAGGCGATTCCATGGGAGCGCTGGATCGGAAAAAAGGAGGCTTTTCCGGTAAAGGGCCGTTCGCTGAGCTCCAAGCTGGCTAGTGTGCCGGACTGCCAGTCCATTGTGAAAAAGGCGGTGGTGGAAAGGCTGAAGGCGAAATACAAACAGAGCTGGTTTGAGGAGACCGGCAGCCTGCACCAGATCCAGTTTCTCATATTGAAGGATCGGGTAAGCATCCTGCTGGATACCTCCGGCGCGGGCCTGCATAAGCGCGGATACAGGGCCAACTCCACAGAGGCGCCCATTAAGGAGACTCTGGCGGCGGCTATGGTGCATCTTTCCAGAGTCCGCCGGGATGCCAATTTCATCGATCCGTTCTGCGGTTCCGGCACGATACTGATCGAAGCCGCGCTTTATGCCATGGGGATGGCTCCCGGCCTGCAGCGGCGCTTTGCCGCCGAGCGCTGGGAAGGCGCGGATGCCGCCCTTTGGCGCAGGGAGCGTCAGAGAGCGCAGGATTTGGTAGATAGAAGCGTAAAATTTCAGGGGAGAGGCTATGACATCGACGGCCAAGCGGTGGAGCTCGCGGCGGAAAACGCCCGCAAGGCCGGCGTGGGCTCCCGTATCCGGACGGAAAAGAGGGATATTTCCCTGTTTTGCCCGGAGGAAGAATTTGGCTGTGTGGTCTGTAATCCGCCCTATGGAGAACGCCTTCTGGATCTGAAGGCTGCAGAGGAGCTTTACCGTACCATGGGAAAGGTGTTCCAGCGGAAGCACGGATGGAATTACACCATTATCAGTCCCGACGAAACCTTTGAGGAGCGCTTTGGCAGGAGAGCGGACCGAAGGAGAAAACTTTATAATGGCATGATGAAATGCCAGCTGTATATGTATTTTAAGTAAACGGGGAGGAGAAGCCGGCGAAAATATGCCGCCGGCAGCGTGAGGGTATGCGGTATGTGTTTATTGTAAATCCGGCGGCGGGGAAAAAGAATCCAGAGGAAACGGTCCTCCCCGGGATCCGGGCGTATATGGATAGAAAACGGATCCCCTATATTTGCCATATAACGGAGCGGCCGGGCCATGCCTCTGAACTCGCCAGGCAAGAGATGGAGCAGGAAGGCCCTCTGCGCGTCTATGCGGTGGGAGGGGACGGCACCTTCCGGGAGATCGCAGCCGCCGCTGCGGGTAATCCGCAGGTTGAGGTGGGGGTGTTCCCATGCGGCTCAGGAGACGATTATATCCGGAATTTCGCCTCGAAGCAGGCGTTCCTGCGGGTTGAAAGCCAGCTTTCCGGAGAGAGCCGTTCCGTGGATCTGATGGAAACGGAATACGGCCTGACGGTGAATGTTGGTTGTTTGGGGCTGGACGCCAAGGTGGCTTACCATATGGTGAAATACAAACGCCTGCCTTTTTTGCCGGGCCCTATGGCGTATAATCTCGCTTTATTTCAGAGCTTTTTCGGCAGGCTCGGAAATTCTCTCCGCGTAACTGTGGACGGGAACCGGAAGCTGGAAGGGAATTTCGTATTTGCTCTTTCCGCTAACGGCGGCTGGTATGGAGGCGGCTATTATGCAGCTCCGGCAGCCCTGGTAGATGACGGGCTGCTGGAAATCGTTCTGGTGCGGGTGCCTAAAGTCTGGAAAATCCCTAAAATGGTCTCGCTTTATAAAAAAGGCCTTCACATGAAAGCGCCGGAGTTCCGGGGGCTTCTGGAGTACTGCCGTGCCAAGGAAATCCAGGTGGAATCCGCAAGAGAAGCATATGCCACCTTTGACGGGGAATGTGTGCGCACAAAGCATATGTTCTGCAGAGTGCTGCCGGGCGCCCTGCGATTTATTGTACCTTCGGAATAAAAAACTCCTGCCCGTAAAAAGGCAGGAGTTTTCTGTATTGGGGCTTCCCCGATATTTTTCTATATCGGTTTTGTCGGATTTTTCGGAAACACAGGCTTGGGGTCTCTCTTGTATGGAGAAAAGCAGGCGTTCCTGTTGAGCCTAAGTCCTTGCAGGTTTTTCCTCCATTGATTCCGGTGATATCCAAAAAAACTCCCGGTCTGAGAAAACAGAAGTAGCGGCGTAAAGGGAAAGGTATCATAGAATTGTAAATATTTTATGAAATCCATGGAATTATGAAAAAAACCACTTGATTTTTTGGCATAGAATGGTTACAATATCTTTAGCACTCAAAAAGAAAGAGTGCTAAAGATATCGTCGATCAAGTATTATATGTATAAGGAGGAACCTTACATGACCATCAAACCCTTAAGCGACAGAGTTCTGATTAAAATGGATGAGGCTGAGGAGGTCTCCAAAGGCGGCATCCTGCTTTCCGGCTCCGCTAAGGAAAAGCCCCAGGTAGCCAGCGTTATTGCAGTAGGCCCCGGCGGCGTGGTAGACGGCAAAGAGGTTGTTATGTCCGTGAAACCCGGAGATAAGGTAATCACCAGCAAATATTCCGGAACGGAAGTGAAGGTGGACGGCGAGGAAATGATCATTGTCCGTCAGAGCGACATTCTGGCCGTGGTAGAGTAAGTTCCCCGTAGAGCGAACAGCACACCATGACCCGCGTATTGAATTGAATTTTAGATTTGGAGGAATCAACGATGGCTAAACAGATCATTTACGGCGAAGACGCCAGAAAAGCTCTTCTCAGCGGCGTTAATCAGCTGGCGGATACGGTTAAGATCACACTGGGCCCCAAGGGTCGCAATGTAGTTCTGGATAAGAAATTCGGCGCTCCCCTTATCACCAACGACGGCGTAACTATCGCCAAGGAAGTGGAACTGGACGATCCCTTTGAAAACATGGGCGCTCAGCTGGTAAAAGAAGTTTCCATCAAGACCAACGATGTGGCCGGCGACGGAACCACCACTGCTACGCTGCTTGCGCAGGCTCTTATCCGCGAAGGTATGAAGAATGTGACGGCAGGGGCTAATCCCATGGTTGTCCGCAAGGGGATCCAGGATGCCGTGGATGCAGCTGTGGAAGCTCTGCACAAGAATTCCAAGAAGGTCACCTGCTCTGAGGATATCGCCCGCGTAGCTACCATCTCCGCAGGAGACGAGACCGTCGGCAAGCTGATTGCCGAGGCAATGGAGAAGGTCACTTCCGACGGCGTTATCACTGTAGAAGAGAGCAAGACCAGCGAGACCTATTCCGAGGTCGTAGAAGGCATGATGTTTGACCGCGGTTATATCAGCCCCTATATGGCTACTGATACGGAAAAAATGGAAGCCGTTATGGATGACGCGTATCTCCTTATCACCGATAAGAAGATCTCTAATATTCAGGAAATCCTCCCCCTGCTGGAGAAGATCGTGCAGTCCGGCAAAAAGCTGGTGATCATCGCCGAGGATGTAGAAGGCGAAGCTCTTACCACCTTGATCCTCAATAAGCTGCGCGGCACCTTCAACTGTGTGGCGGTAAAGGCTCCCGGCTTCGGCGACCGCCGCAAGGAAATGCTGCAGGATATCGCCGTTCTCACCGGCGGCCAGGTGATTTCCTCTGAATTGGGTCTGGAACTGAAGGATACCGATATTTCTCAGCTGGGCCACGCCCGTCAGGTGAAGGTAGATAAGGAAAATACTATCATTGTGGGCGGCTATGGCGAGAGCGAAGAGATCAAGGCCCGTGTGAACCAGATCCGCTCTCAGATCGAAACCACTACATCTGATTTTGACCGCGAGAAGCTGCAGGAGCGTCTTGCCAAGCTGGCAGGCGGCGTAGCTGTTATCAAGGTCGGCGCTGCCACTGAGGTGGAGATGAAAGAAAAGAAGCTCCGTATTGAGGATGCTCTGGCCGCTACAAAGGCTGCTGTGGAAGAGGGGATCGTTTCTGGCGGCGGAGTCGCTCTGATCAACGCGGCGCCTGCTG
>URRG01000073.1 GCA_900550095.1 uncultured Oscillospiraceae bacterium | reverse complement strand
GGGATGCTGCTGGCGCGGGCGCTGGGGCTGGGCTTTTATGCCATGCTGCTGCTGGAGGAAACGTATACGTATGCTGGAATGGATGCTGCCGATGAGGCGGCGGCCGCGCTGGTTTATGGTGTTCCGGACGAATGGATGAAGACGGCGAAAAAACTGCGGGCGGTGGGGTGCCATTCCTGTAGCAGGGAGTTTGAAGCCTGGGCGGCGGCAAAGGGCGTATCAATCGTTAAGGCCGATTCCCTTTGGCGCACAGTTGCCGAACACACGTTGGCTTTGGCAATGGCGGCGGCCAGAAATGTTCCTCAATCGGATGAGGCTGTCCGCCAAGGGAAATGGCAGGATCACGAGGGGTTGAAGGTACTGTTTTCGGGGCATGATTTTCAAGGCCGTACCTTCGGTATCTGGGGCATGGGGCAAATTGGCCGCGAACTGGCGGCCCTGCTTAAGGGATTTTCCATGGAGGTGCTGTATTCCGATATTCGCCCCCTTCCCTCAGAGGAGGAAAAGCGGCTGGGTATTTCCCGGGTGAAGTTCCAGGAACTTCTGGCTCGCTCGGATTATTTCTGTGTGCTGGTGCCTCATAATGCATCCACAGATAGACTCTTTGGCCGGGAGGCTTTCTCTGCCCTGAAAAAGGGCTGTATATTTATCAACACTGCCCGGGCAGGCATTGTGGATAAAGAAGCTTTTATAGAGGCAATGGAAAAGGGCTGGATCGGCGCTGCAGCCCTGGATGTGGTTTGGGAGGAAGCGCGGCCACAGCCGGAGGAGCTTTTCCGGTTCAAAAATCTGATTTTTACGCCCCATCTTGGCGGTTCTACATTTGAATGCGATGCTTTTTTAGTTCGCGGGATTTCAGCGGTTCAGGGGGCATAAAAGGACTCGACAAAAACACAATGACGGTGCGGCAGAGTATGGGAGCTGAAGAGAGCGGGGGGCTTTGGGCTGTTTCCGATCTGCCCTGTAAAGAAAGGAAGGAAAATGAAACTATGATCCTTTCAGGAAGAGAGATCCACAAACATTTGGGGAAGGAAATTGTTATCGAGCCTTTTGATGAAAAGAGGCTCAACCCTAACAGCTATAATCTTTCTCTGGCGGATGAGCTTCTTGTATATGAAAACAGGGAACTGGATATGAAACTCCCCAACCCGGTGAAAAGACTCCGGATCCCGGAGGAAGGGCCTCTGCTGGAGCCGGGCCGCCTGTATCTGGGGCGCACGAACGAGTATACGTATACGGATGGGTTTGTCCCTATGCTGGAGGGCCGTTCCTCTGTGGGAAGGCTGGGGCTGTTTATCCATGTGACGGCGGGTTTCGGGGATGTGGGTTTCGCCGGCTGCTGGACGCTGGAGATCTTCTGCGTTCAGCCTATTCGCATCTACCCCAATGTGGAGATCTGCCAAATCTATTACCACGATATCCACGGGGAATACGACGCGTATACCAGCGGAAAATATCAGAACAGCCGGACTGTCCTGCCCAGCCTGCTGTATAAGGATTTTGAGAGATGAGCAGAGGCAGGAAGGAGGAGAGAGGAGTGGAATTCGCGGAAAACGGAAGGGTTCGGAACGGCGCGGCGGCTGAAGCTAAGAACGCCGGAGGACGGAAAGAGAAAAGGAAACGGGATGCCCGGTCAGGCAGCTGCAGCTACTGCTCCAATTATGTATACGACGAAGAAGGCGGCTTTTACGCCTGCATGGTGCAGCTGGACGAGGATGAGATGGAGAGCTTTTTGCGCTATACCGTCAGGGACTGCCCCTATTTTCGGCTGGACGACGAATATGCAGTGGTGCGGAAGCAGAACTGACCGTTTCTCCTTTGAAACGGGAGGTCCGCGGGCCGCCGCAGGGGGCCGCAGAGAGATGCGGAAAGCTGCAGAAGCAGTAGAAAACAGCGGAAGGCTGCAGAAAGGCTCGTATAAAGGGCCGGGGCTCCGGGGGGCCGGAGAGTACGGAACGGCAAAGGCCTGGAAATCCGGGAAGCGCCCAGCCTCTAGCCGGCGCCCTGCCGCGGACAGAGGCAAGGCGCCGGGCGGTTGCGCGCCCCCCTCGTCCCTCGCCCGAAAAGGGAGAAGGGTGTTCCTGGGACTTTTGGGCAGGCGTATGCGAGACTCGGAAGAGCGCAGACTGTGAGCTCTAAAAATATCAGAATAGAGGGAGAAAATGGAAATAACGTTCATACCTGTGAACGAAGAAAACGAAAAGGAAATCCGCGGGCTTCGGCCCGCTTTGGAACAGCAGGGTTTTATTGAAACGGTGGACGAATGCCTGCGTGAGGCCGGGGAACGGGCCGATTGGCGTCCTCTGGGCATATACGCGGACGGCAGACTCGTGGGCTTTGCCATGTACGGCTTTTTTCAGGAGTATCCGCCTGCAGGCCGTCTCTGGCTGGACAGGCTTCTGATCGATGAACGCTGCCAGGGAAAGGGGTACGGCAGACGGGCATTCGCCGGGCTGCTGCGCCGCCTGTGGAAGGAATACCCCTGGGCGGAAAGCATCTATCTCAGCGTGACGGAAGGAAACACGGCGGCTGCGGCCCTATACGAGAGCTTTGGCTTTTCGTACACCGGAGAGAGGGATGTGCACAACGAGCGGGTGATGCTGCTGTCGGGAAGGCCGGAGACTATAGAGTGAAAGCACACAAAGGCGGGGAAACAAAATGCGCCGCCCTGTTGGCAGGCTTGGCTCTGGGCTCCTGGTTCTCCTGGTTCCAGAGATCTCCAACCGCAGGGGAAGGGAGCGGAAAGACTCTGCCCGCTGTAGCGCTTGCCTTGGAAAATGCTGTGGAAAACAGTTTATACAGAGGGAAAAGCGGGTCTTTTTGTGGAAAAAGAGGCCTGCTTTTTCACATGCAGCGTTGAAAAAGTGGAAAACTCTGTGGAAATGTTAAAAACCACGGTGGAAATCGGTTTGAAAAGCTGACGCGCATTTCCAGCGGCTTCAGGAGGTCAGGGGGCTTCAGGCAGCTTTAGGCGGCCTTCGGCGGTTTCCTTCAGCCTCCTTTGGTTTCCTGGAGCTTCCAGCGGCGCCCCAAACCGCTTTTTGATCTGTATCGCTTTTGCACGGCTCCGCCCGTTCGCCGCGCCGTGCTTTCTATTACTATATATACTATATATCAAAGATAGATATCTGTCGGATATCTGTCCTGCATATTGCAAATGCCCGGACAATGCCCGTGCTGGAATAGGCGCGCCATATGGAGCAGTAGAGCCGGGGGCAGGGCTCTATGTAAAAGCAGGGAAAGGTGCGTCGGAGGTAAGGGCGCATGAAATGCGGTAATGCGGTCGGTTTACGGCGGAACGCGGGGCATTTTTTATTCTGTGTCTGCGGATCGCTTCTTGTGGGTTTTGCCGAAAATGTGAATAAATCGTGAAAGCCGTAAAAATCCAGCGGCAGAGCCATAAATCGGGACAAGCGCCTGGAGATGTATTCCAAATCTTCTTTCAAATTATGTGTTTAAAAGGAAAAATACACGTCTGTAACGATTGTTACAACTTTGTAATTTTTAGATTCTTGCAACTTGCACGAAAACGGGAAGGCAGAAAAGCGCGGAAAAGAAAGGATTCTCGATAGAAAAGAGGTTTTATTTTCTCAATTCAAAACATATTTTTCTACACTCTGTACACTTTCAACAAAAATACTATGGGGTATGAATTTGACAATACGCATTTTGTGGATATACTTACTAACAACGGCTCAACTCCTATCCCCAAGCGGAACTGTGCCTCAGGGCGCTTGTCTCCGCGCCGCCGTTTTTCCGCGTTTTGAGCTCTGCCCCGAAGCGCATCCGTTACGCGCCCGCCGCGGCGCCGGACGCCTTTGGAGATCATCGTGTAAAGCAGGAAGATCACAGCGAGGATGGAAAGCGGGAACAAAGCGGCGCATACGGGAGAAGCTCCGCAGAAAGAAAAGGTGAAGCAATGAAAGAAATCTGCAGAAAGGCGCTGTCGGCGCTTCGACCCCTGGGCCGGAAGGCAAAAGGGATCGCCGCCCGGCTGCCCATGATGCGTATTACCGCCCTGGCGGTGATGGTGATGATTACGGTGAGTTCGGTTGTGACCGTGCTGGCCGCCACAAAGGACATCACTGTAACGGTGGACGGAGAAACGGCGTCGGCCTCTGCCATTGCCGAATGCGGCACAGAGGAAGAAGCCCGGGATCTCCTCCGGTATCTGGGCTACGACATCCCGGAATCCAGCGTGATCGCGTATTCCGTAGAGGAAGGCAGCGGCGATATCCGCATCGATGTCCGCACGCTTCAGAAAGTGACCGTCAAGGCCGACGGCGGCTCCAAAGCAGTGTATCTGCCCTATGGGGAGACTGTGGAAGAGGTTCTGAAGAAAGCCGGAACGGAGCTGGACGGCAACGACCTGGTTTCCCCGGCGCCTGCCTCCAGGGTCACAAAGGATACTTCCGTAGAGATTACGCGCCGCTACGGCGTGAAGGTCACGGCGGACGGCAAGACGAAGGACGTAGTGGTTCTGGCGGGAGACGCCGCTTCAGCGGTGAAGGCCGCCGGCGTAACTCTGGGAGAAGATGATTTTCTCAGCGTGGCGGAGGATACGGCTGTGACGGAGGGTATGGAGATTTCCGTCAGCCGCGTGACCTATGAAACGAAGGTCACGAAGGAAGCCATCGGCTACAAGACCGTGCAGAAGGAAGACGGCACCCTGTATAAGGGCAGGACCAAGGTGGAGACCGAGGGCCGGGAAGGCCTAAGGGAGATCACGACCCAGTATAAATATATCGATGGGGAATTGGCAGAAACGAAGGTTGTGAGCGATACCGTAAAAGAAGAGCCTGTGGATAAGGTAGTGCGGGTAGGCACGAAAAGCGCCGTATCCCATGCCAGCGTCAGCGGCGGGACGGTATACGATCAGAACGGCAACCCTGTCCGGTATACGAAGATGATCTCCGGGCGCTGCTCCGCTTATACGGGCGGCGGGATCTGCTCCACAGGAGTGCCTGCGGCAGTGGGCCGCGTGGCGGTGAACCCCAATATCATCCCCTATGGCACAAAGCTGTTCATCTGCTCGCCGGACGGGAAGACCGTATACGGATACGCGGTGGCCGCCGATACGGGCGGCGGCTGCATGAACGGCATTATTCTGGCCGACCTGTATATGGATACCCTGAACGAGTGCAGGCTCTTCGGCTCCCGCACGATGAATATCTATATTCTGGGCTGACCGCGGCCCCGGCTGCGGAAGGCTGCCCGGGATTGCTTGGAATCGCTCGGATACGACGGGAAAAGAGCAAAACGCAAAAGAAAACCAACAGTGGAAATATCGCTGCAAAACGGAAGGCTTCCTCGGGGGCCTTCCGTTTTTTGTTTTTGATGTTTCCGGTTCCTCGGTTCCTCGGTTCTCCGGTTTTTTCGCGCCGGTATCTGCTCCCTTTTTCTCTCGCTTTTTCTCTTTCCTCCTTCCCCTTTCCCTTTCTGTCTCTATGTGACCGTGTGCCATGCGGCCCTCTGCGCGCCGCCGGAACGCAGACCGCGAAACACAAGCCGAAACGCTGTACGCCGTTTTTTGGCGGAAGGAGAAAGGTCCTTTTTATGGGACACATAGGAGAATATACTTTTGTTGTAGAAAGGGGTGGGAGTGCCCGGCGGGTCCAGAACCGCAGGGCGGGGAGGGCTCATTCGAAAGAATTTTCGATTTTTTTGGAAAAGCCTTGCCAAATCAGAACAGATGTGCTATTATAAGAATACAAAATAGAACAAACGAGCGATTATTCTCGAACGTATTTATTGATCTCAGAAACTGCGGCTGGAAGCGGATTCACAGCATGGGGCCCAAAAAGGGCGGCGTTCAGCGGAACAGTGTATCGGCATACCGGCGTACCTGTATGCGGCAAAGGGTCCCGCCGCAGGGATGAAAAGAGCGTCTCTTTTCCGGGAGGAAGAGAGACCGGCGGAAAGGAAGAGGGAACTATGACGGGGAATTTCCTGAGTCTTGGGATGGGAAGCGCCATGCTGGCGTTTGCCGTGGGTATGAGCTTTCGGTATCAGGAGGAAATCTGCAGAAAAAGGGAGGGGGCTAAAATATGGCTCCTGACCATGGCCATGGGAGCGGCTATGCTGTTTTCAGGCGGCGGTTCCGCCCTTTTCCTCACCCTGCAGGGCTTATTGGGGATCGTGGTGGCAGGGTGCTGCCTGGTGGAGCTCCATCGGGAAAAGGTCCTGCGCCGGAGGTGCAGACACCGCCGCGCCGCCGCGGAGAAAAAGCTGCAGCCTGCGGTCTGCCGGGAGGGAGCCGTGGAGCTGACCCGCCGGGCGGAAGAGGGCCGAAGCGTCTCCGGTGCGGGAGACAGAGCCGCATAACCGGCGCCGCCGCGTATAGGCGCTCCTGCGCACAGAATGTATATGCCGGCAGTCTATGTATCAAGAAAATATCGGGTTTGGCAACAGGAGAGCCCCATGCTTCCTTGCGGGGCTCCTTTTGCAGACCGGCGGAAAGGCGCCCCCTGCCTTTCTGCCGGTCTTTTATATGCCTGCCGGCGCCTGCGGGAACGTCTGTGGAGTTGACAAGCCTTTGCCCTCTGCCGTATACTGAAAGCCACGGGCGGAAGCTTTCGGAAGCGGGCGTTTCCGCATAATCTGCATGGCCGCCGCGGCTTCCGGCTTTAGGAGGCCGGGCGGGGAAACGGAGATTTTCTATGGAAGCATATGTGTATATGGGGCTTTGGTTTGTCTGCGGGCTTTTGATGATATTCCGGTTTGGAAGAGAAAACGCTATATTTTATTGGCTGGGGGCGTTTTTCCTGTTTCTGGGGGCCTGGTGGCTGGCGGATATCCTTCTGCCTGTGAATCTGTTTGAGGGCCCGTGGCCCTGGGTGCTGCGCGGCATAAGCGCCTGCGCGCTGGCGGCGGCTATTTGGGCTTATTACAGGGAGAAAAAGAAAACCTCTCAGGCTGATCAGCCCGCTCAGACGGCCCAAACAGACCGGACTGCCGGCGATTCATCCGGAAAGGGGGAGGCCCTTCCGGAAAAGGTTTCTGGGTCTGCTGATTCCGCCGGTTCTGCCGAAGCGCCCCAGGGAAGTTCGGAATCTCTGGAAAGCCCGGAACTGCAGCCGCTCTGCGAAGCTCCCGGGGCGGCGCTTGAGGATGGAGAGGATGGGGAGTGCCCGGCGGAGAGGACGGAAGAATCCTCCGCCGCGGAAAAGAAAGATTGAACGGAGGGGGCCGCCCGCGCATAGTATAAGAGCATGGGGGCGCCCCCTTTGAATAGATCGCCCGCCGGGCAGGAGAAGGCTTTTGCCGTCCGCCCTGCGGGCGCCTGTTTTTTTAAAGTCCCGCGCCCGTTGCTTTTCCGCCGGCCTTTCCTTGTTCTGCTCCGCTTGTCCGCCCTGCTTTTCCTTTCCTTTCCGCCTGCTCTGCTTGCCCCGCTTTTTCATTTTTGCCTTGCTCCTTCTATAAGCCACGGGCGCTCTGGCCTTTCCGGCTTTCCCAGCCTTTCCAGCCTTCCCGGTCCTCCCGGCGCTCGAAAAGCCGCAGGCCGCCCGCATAGCCTTAGTCCGCCCCGCAGGGTTCCGCTTTCCGCCTTCCGCTCTTCCTTCCGGCTTTTCAGGATTTTGCGGTTCTCGCGTTTTGGGTTGACCGCGGTATGCGGTATGCAGTATCCGCGCGTTTTTTAGATGGAAGCGGCCTGAAAAAAGCGGAAAAGGGCCCGAAAAAAGGGAAAGGTTGAAAAAGAGGGTCTTATCATGTAAAATGGACTCATAGAGGGCGTCAGGACGCGCCGGGAGCAAAGACGGCGGAGAGGCGGAGGCTTCCCGGGAGCCCAGGCCGGAATGTAGGGGCTGCAGATATGAGAAGGGACGCTGTGTTGATATGGAAACTATGGGAACAATGGAAGAAATGAAAGCAATGGAAACAAAGAAAACAATGGAGACAAAAGAGGCCGTAAACGGAGGAGGACCGGCGGAAGGGCTGCCGGAAATGAAAATCGCTCCCTCCATGCTTTCCTGTGATTTTTCCCGGCTGGGGGAAGAGCTTGTGAGGATGGAGAAGGCCGGAGCGGATTACATCCACCTGGATGTGATGGACGGCTGTTTTGTGCCCAACATCACCATAGGGCCCGTTGTGATAGGAGCCATGCGCCCCTACACGAAGACGCCCTTCGACGTGCACCTCATGATCCGGGAGCCTTTGAAGTATGTGGAAAGCTTTGCAAAGGCCGGAGCGGATATGATCTCCTTCCATGTGGAGTCCGAAAGCGATACGGGGGAGACCGTCCGGGCCATACGGGCTCTTGGGGTCAGCCCCGGGCTGGTCATAAAGCCGGGGACCCCTGTGTCCGCCGTGGAGCCCTATCTCCGGGATGTGGACATGGTTCTGGTGATGACGGTGGAACCGGGCTTCGGCGGCCAGAAATTTATGGCGCCTATGCTGGAAAAGGTCCGGGAACTGAAGAGGATTTCCCGGGAAATGGGGCTTTCCCTCCGGGTGGAGATCGACGGGGGAGTAAACGAGGAGACCGTCTGCCAGGCGGCAAAGGCCGGCGTGGATATCTGCGTGGCGGGAACGGGCGTATTCCGCCATCCGGACGCGGGGGAGGCTATCCGTGTGCTGAAAGAGAACGCCCGGCGTGCGCTGCAGGAGGCGTAGAAGCGGAACAGGCCCCGGCGGAGGAACGGGCTTGAGCCCGCAACAGAAAAGGAAGTGACCGTATGCGTATGCTGCGCGGAATGCATTCCCCTTATGGGGTTTCCAGGGGGATACGGCTTGAAAAGCACCGTTCCCGTTCCCTGAAAAGGGAGATCCGGGATGTGGAGACGGAAAGGCTCAAGGAGGAAACACGGGGAAAAAAGAGCGGAAAGGCCCTAAAAGAGAGGTTTTTGCTGATCCCCCTTTACGGCGCGGAGGAATCCTCCGCGCGGCTT
>URRG01000072.1 GCA_900550095.1 uncultured Oscillospiraceae bacterium | reverse complement strand
TATTTTGGCGCCGCCGCTGTAGGTGTCCACCCGGATGGCAGCCGTTCCACTGGCGGCATTAGGCGCCAGAGAGCAATCCGACATGGGAGGAGTAAAGGTGGCGCTAGTCCCGGCGTTGGCCGATATCTGGGAATTTTTTTTGCTCCCAAAGCTGTAATATACCCTGTGCGTGAAGGAGGAAACCTTCCTGTCGATGTTTACCGTTACAGGGCTTCCTATGGTGCTGCCGGATATGCTCTTGATGGAGGAGGCCCGGGGGATGGTATCCAGCGTACCGCTGCCGCTTGCCGATTTCGTGCCGATATACGCCCCGCTGTAGGTGATGTTGATCTGCTGGGAAAAGCTGTAGGAGAAGGTCTTTTTCCCGTCCGAATCGTGGTTGATGCGGAAATTGCTCCCGCTTCTGAGCGTTTTTGTCTGCCCGGCAGAGAGGCCGATATTTACGGTACCGTTAAAAACCGTCGTGCCGTTGAATTTGATGGTGCAGCTCTTGGCCGCACTGGATACGATATTCGCCCCGTGGCCCGTGCTGACGAGTTTTAGGTTCCAGTTGATATTCGTGTAGTTTCCTGCGATATTTTGGGATGCTTCCGACCAGGAGAGCTGCAGGTAAATATACCCGTCGCTGGTTACGTTCGTCCGTATGCTTCCGCTTGCCGCCATTGTTTATCCCTCCGTTCCCGTTTCGCGCCACGCCAGGGAAAGGTTCCCGTTCTGGCGGGGCAGCCAGTCAAAATACCCGTTTTCCGGCGTTCCCATGCTCAGCCTGTTTTTGATCTCCACATCCGTGATATACAGCTTGTTGTTGCTGATATACGCCACCTCTGCCCCGTCCTGCAAAAAGGAAAGCCTGTCGTTTGCAATCTGGCAGGTAAGGGGGTTCCCCTCGATTCCCAGGATGATCTTCCCGTCCACATAGCGGATATATTTCCGGATATCCGAAAACTGCGTTTCCACAGAGCCGTTGATTTCCTCCTGCTGGGAAACGAAGGAATTGAAGGTCATTTCCCACTGGGAAGCCGTCTGGGAAAGCTGGGTGCTGATCTCCTCCTGAAAGCCGTCGGAGGTCACGTAGTTTTCCCCCACCGTGGAGAGGATCTCCTCCGAGGTCTGCTCGATCCGGCTGTACAGGTCGTTTACGATGGAGGTCACGGAATCGTTTGTGATGTAATCCGCATATACGGTATTGATTACTGTAACCAGATCGGAAACCTGCTGGTTCTGTTTGTGGGCTTCATCCGTAAAGGTGGAATACGCCTTCCCCAGGGTAAGGGTGTTCTGGGCCGGTTCCAGCAGCTTCAGAGAAAGCTTGGTGATGAGGTACTTTTCCCGTTCCAGCCCATGGGGCTTTGAGGTTACGAATACATACTGGCCCAACCGGAAATCGTCGTAGGTGGCGTCCATTTGGGAGAGGTCCGCCGCTGAAAGCTCCAGCTTGACGCTCAGCTTCGTGTGCTCCTGCAGATATTCCCGGGCTGCGGCCAATAATTCCCCCGGCTCTTCTATATCGTTCCAGGTGTTGGAGCCCAGGATCCAGCCGTAGCGCTCCACCGCTGCAGTATCGCTGACCATATCGCTGCCGCCGTTTACTTCTTCGATCGTCACCCGCTTCTTGGAACGGGCGGCGCCTGAGGAATCTTCTTCCTTTATCTGCGCCCCATAGGGGACCAGCGCCGTAATCAAGCCGTCCATATCCGCTTCCCGGGAATACTCCAGCAGATTTTCCCCAAAGGTGATCTCCTGCCCGCTCATCTGGTCAAAATCCTTGAGATAATCCAGATAGACGCCGCCGGGCTCGTGCCGCACACGGAGATAGCCTCCCAATTCGTCCAAAAGATGGCCGTTCAAAGCGTCCCAGGCGGATTCACATTTGTCGGAGTCTGCAGAAAACGCCTCCTCTTCCCCGGCGCCGGCTGTTTCTGTCTCCCAGCCGGCTGCATCTCCCGGAAGGAACTGCTTTTCCGGCTCGTTTTCCATATCTTTATTATGTTGGGCGAGAAGCTGCCGGAAAAGCTCCGCCGGGCTGCCCGAAAAGGAAAACGGACGGATTTGGGAATCCAGCAGGAAGGACAATTCCCCTTCGCACTCCACGGATTTCTCCCCGTAAAATTCTATTTCCTCGGAAATGACCCGGCCCCGGAACAAAACGCTTCCGTCCTTCTCCACCCGGACGATGGATTTCATCCGCTCTATCCGACTGTAATAGGGGTGTTCCGGGTAAACAGTGAAGGAAAAGGAACCCGTCTTGTTCAGTTCCAGCTTCAGAGAAGGGGAGCCCAGCGTCAGCTCTTCCGCCCTGGGGTCATACAGTATAAAATCATCGCAGTATACCGTATACATCACAAAGCCCCCTCTCTGTACGCAAATTGTATGCGGCCCGTCCCTTTCACCGTAAGGGCCGTGCTCCCTCTGGCAAGAACAAGCCCCGGCACTTTCTGTGCGCCGGGGCTGAGAACCGCGCTGGTATTGCCAAACAGGATCTGCATTTCACTGTCTGCCTCGATCAGCGGAGATACGGGCATCCAGCCCGTATTTTCCAGGCTGACCGCCAGGGAGCCCTCCACATCATAGCCGCATACCGTTTCCTGCCGCTTATATTTATAAGGATCGCATTCCGCCTCTATGGAAACCGTATCCAGGTTTTCCCCGTACTTCCAGGAAACAGAAAGCCGGCCCAGGTAATAATACTCCGGGTCGGCGTCCAAATATATCCGCATCTTTTTTCCGTGCAGGGTGTTGATGCAGTTCCGCTCCAGCTCCGGGAGCTCCTCATCCTCCCCGAAGCAGTAAAATTCCATGGATATTTTCCGGGGCTTATAGTGAACCCGGCCGTCCAAGGCTTCTGTAAAATCCAGCTCCCCGTCCCGGCCGGGCACCTCCACCGTTTTGGTCACAGGATCGGGAGGAGCTGCCTCCACGCTGCTGGTAACAAGCTTATATTCCTCCTGTGAAATCAGCGTGAGTTCTCCCTCCGCCGTATAGCTGCCAAACGACACTTTGTCCGCGATCATAATCCGCGCTCCCTTCTATGATTGATTTTCCCCAGCTCCGCATCGATGTGGGGCGCCAGGGCTTTGCCTGCCTTCACGGTATCCAGATACACATCGCCTCCCGTCACGGTAAAGCTGGGCCTGACCTCTATGGGCGAGGCGCTCAGGGCCCCATAAAGTTCCTGGGCCAGCTTTCTATAATTGATTTCCACCCGGCTTTCCTCCGGGGTCACGGCCTCCGCCGCCAGAAATGCCATAGCCGCCCGGCTGCCGGAAACGCTGCTCATCACCGCCGCCCGGGCGATCTGCTCGTCTACGCCCAGGGCTTCGCTGGTCTGGGTGTACAGCTCCAGCGCCCGGCTTCGCCGCGATTTCGACAGAGGGATGATGCTCTCCGGCCCGGCTTCGCCGACAACGGTAATCTGCGGAGACTCAATCATGCCTCCGTTAGCCGCATAATACACGCTTCCTCCCGGGGCCCATCCAGCGAACTTTCCAAAAATTTGCAGCGGGTTCCATCTCAGATAATTTTTAATATCCGTCAGCATTGTAGAGAGCGGTGAAGCGTAAGAAATCTTATTTACCCACATACTACTCAGAGGAGATATACTCAACATAGTATTTGCTCCAATAAGCGCTGAGCTGACAGGCAGTGCATACGACACCATTCCTACATTCATACCGTACAAAGGGCTGCCTGCCATCTGGCTGTTAGCTCCAAACAACGCATTTGCAACAGCGCCAAAGAAAGAGACATTTCCCGTTTGCATGGTAAGCTTGTTGGTTCCAAAATAAGTATTCGCATTAGTCACCGCTCCACTTACAGCCTCTCCATAGGTCACACTTCCGGTGTGCATGGTGAGAGGATTTTCTCCCAACATAGTGCTTGCGCCTTCAACACTTGATAATACGCTTCCTTGGTAATCTATATCATCTATTTTTGCACCAGTAAATGGTACTTCCTCAAAAAAACTTTGCGTTTGACCATATAAATCGGAGGTGGCTTTCTCTGCGCCAAAATTTTCAATACAAGGTCCAGCAATGGGGTTATCCTCAAATGTCCTATTTGCTGATTCCGAAGTTCCTATGGCGAATTGTGAGCCATATTTATCAGCAATCTCTCCAAACTCTGAATCCAACATGCCTAACTCTTCAGCTGTCTTTATAATTGGATTCCCCTCTTGATCGAAGCCTATGATAAATCCTTCATTAGCAGCTCCACCAGCCTTTTCATATTCTTTACGGGCTAATACCGCAAAGTCATTTATTTGCACAAGCATTTCGGCCGTTACACTGGCATCCCCCTCTTTCATCCTCTTAGCCATTTGGATATACATATTTGTTGCATATGCAGATTGCTGTGCTAACTGTTCTTTTGTTGCGTTTCCTGCAGCAGTATATGTAAGTTCATATCCCTCCAAAATATCTTTTACTTTATCATAATGACCTAGCGTTGCTTCCTCAGAAGCCTTTTCGACCCGTGCAATTGTACGATTTGCACTAGATATAACCGATGCTGCTTCTTGATACTGTTTGCCGTATTCATCAAGAGCGTTTCTAGCATTTGCCTTTTCAATTGCAGAAGATGTTGTACTATCTACAATTGCTTGTTGTTCATACATTTTTTGTGAAAGAGTAATCTGTTCCTCTTGTAATTTGTTTCTAGTGCGAATTGCTTCATTATATTCCTCTTCATAAGCACTTAATAATAGTTCTGCGCGTTTTTTTTCAATCAAGGTATCAATATTATTTGATTCTTCTTGATAATTTTTCACTAAATCATTTTCTAATGATAACTGTGTTCCCAACGCTGAATTTAATTGGCCGATAATAAAATTTACTCTTTCTGTATTTCCCTTTTTAACCTTTCCATTAATATCTACTAACTTTTGTAATTCCTCCCATAAGATTTTTATTCCATCAATTTCCCCCTCACTTTCAAAAATATTAAATCTAGTTTCTTGCTTAGTATTTTCCCAAGCTTGTTGATGGCTCTCTATTTCTCTGGATAATTCCGATAATTCTTTCTGCGTTTTTTGCCGATATTCTATCGATTTTGCATTAAAAGTTTTATAACCAATCTCGGCGATACCCAAAATTGCTGAAACAGCAGAGGATGCAATTTCAATAGCCGGGGAAATTGTTCCAGCAATTTCGGTTATAGAAGAAATACTATTTGTTGTTTTTGAGAAAGAATCTGAAGTTTTTGAATCTATATCTTCTATAGATTCTATTGTAGTATACGAAGAGTCTACAATTTCTTTGTATGCATCGGTCACTTTAGATATTTGTCCTGAAAGGTCGCTTGCCCATGTAAATGCAGCGGAAGTAGAATCTTTCATGGCTCCTATTATGTCAAGAATAGGAATTTTTATATTTGAAATGGTTGACGATGAAAACGTAATTTCTAACACTTTCCCTAAATTCTTTAATGAAGATTCGACATTATAAATGTTAGTTATGCTTTTCTCCATTGATTCTGTCAAACCTTTAGATCCATTTAAAAAGATCTTATCTAGTACTTCACCTTCTTTTGATAATGATTTTAGCTCTTCTCTAACTTTTTTAATTTCATTTGCTACTTTTGCCAATTCTAAATTTGTTCTTTGCAAATTAAAACTATTCATATGCTCCACTCCTTCTTTTTATTTAAAACAGCCGGTATTTCAAAACTGAAATACCGGCTGTTTTCGCCCATTAGCTGTTCCATATAGTAAAACTAATCATTTTGTCCTGACATCCTACTGAAACACTACTTCCTTCAAAATCCCATTCCAAAGATGAAGAATATTCTTTTTGATTTTTACAAGCACTTAATACCTTTTCTTTCTTTCTTTCTGAAATGCTAAAATCTCTATAATCTAATAAGCTACTTACCACTGACACATACGGCTCCGCTGCTTTATCGGAATATTCAAAAAATTCAGCCGTTTGCACATACTTATCACTATCACGAAAAGTAAAGGACAAGTATGCATTTTCATTTCTATAAAAGCAAAGCTGCGTATATTCTTCAAAACGTTCTACATCTATCAAATGGAAATTATAATTATTGGAATCATCAGCTTCACGTAAATATTTTTCTATATATTCAGCCTGGTTTATAATATCTTGCCTGATAGATGGTGGAACTTCGCGAAACAGTTCATTTATTTCTGCATTTATACGGCACCCCCCCAGCGTCGAAACACAGAGCACGCACGCCAGCAACATGCATAAAATCTTTTTCACTTTTACTACCTCCTTTGTTCTGTAGCTTTAGTATACGCCGCTTCTTTTCTCTCGTCAAGAAAATTCACGGATATATATTTTTATTCTCTGTATTTTCTTTTATGCCGTGAAAAAACCTTGAGAAATAGACTCGGCAGCCGAATTAAACGGGCTGTTTTCCATAGCGCTGGCAATCTGCGGGATGGAACCTGCAATGGTTTTTAATCCCGATTCCACAGAATCGGCTACCGACAAAACATTTTTTCCCACTCCCTGCATAGCCGGTTCTATCTTTTTAGTTTCTTTTTCTGTGTTTTTAACGACCTTTTCAACGGCTTCGCTTATTTTCGCCAGCTCTTTTTCACTGCCTGCCCGGGCGTTTTTAAAGGCGGTTTCAATAGCGTCCCCCATTTTTTTGATACGGTCGCTTTCTTTTTGCAATTCTGCCAAATCGATAATCAAAACGTTCTCCTCCTTTACCTATTCTATGAATATCCGCTTTCGTTTTATCTGTAATGTCAGGTTCTCACCTCCCTATAGCACTTACCAATATAAAAACCCGCACCAAACGGTGCGGGCTTTTTTCAGAGACTGCCTATTTATTCACTCTATAAATACAAATTTCATGTATAACATATTCCCCATCTACTAGAAATATTTTGAATGCCAGTGAAGAAGCGGGGCGGTCACCAGCGTCCCTACTAGCTATATATTCCCCGTTGTCCAATACGCAAAAATCAATAAATATGTAGTCTTCTTCAGCTGTGTAATCCTCTTCCAAATCAAATTTATCTTTTATTTCATCCAGATGATTAAATGCATCCTCACCTGTAGGATACTTTTCAGTAAACTCTCTTAATTCTCCAGCTTCACCACCCTCATAGTAATATACTGCACGTGCCACGCTTACATCATACTTTTCTGCGATCACTGAAATCGGATCCCCTATTTTTACGCCCCGTTTGGTCTGCAGTGTTTTGCCCGCTATTTCTTCTCCCCTTGACATCGTGGTAACATGTTCTTCCTCGTCAAACTCCTGCATCTGGCCGTTTTCATCATAATACTCGAAATCGTCGTCTGCCAACGGTTCTTTTCCTCCCTGGCATCCTCCCAGTGCTGAAACACAAAGCACACAGGCAAGCAGCATACATATGATCCTTTTCATCCCCACAGCAAAGCCCTCCTTTTTCCGGTAAGCACATGATACCAGAAAAAAAGAGGGCTTTTCAATAGGGGGTCATCCCGTTTTGATAGAATCGTAGAATTCGTGAAAACTTCTCACGGTTTTCTGATAGACCGGAGCTTCCCCGCCGGAACGGCGCGCCTCGATATACAGACATGCTTCGTCCAGGCAATAGGCGGTATACGGATCGTCCAGAGCCAGAAGCTCGCTGGGCTTTTGCCGGTAAGCCTTAGCGGCCGCCAGAAAGGGCAGCAGATTCCTGCTTTTCACGAAATCGGCGGAGGGCGTCCACCCCCGTCTGGCTGTAGTTGTAAATATAGAGAAGCTGGCTGTCCGTAAGGGTAAGGCCCGCTTCTTCCAGCTCGTCATAGCTGGGAGACACGAGGGCCGCCCGGGCGATCACCCGGAAGATTTCTCCCATGTCCTTGATGCCGGCCTTTTCCCCGGTCTTTCCGCTGCGGAAAAGCTCCGAAGCCGCTGAAAGCAGGGGATTGGGAATGACTCCCTCCTGGGCCAGAAGCAGCATGGAGGGACGCCTGAGCTTCACCACAATGGGCTTTTCCTCCACGAAGCCCGGAAGCTCCACCTCCATACCCTCCGCGTATTCTCTCAGTTCTGAAATCGTTGTAACCGCCATAGGTAAATTCCTCCTGTCAAATTCTATATATACGGCCTAACGTTTTGCAGCCCGCGGCGGACGCCCTCCCTTTCCCCGGGAGAGCTGTTCCGCGCAGCAGGCCGCAAAACCGGCGGGACCGCGCCGCCTCAGGCGCTTTCTGCTTCTTATGCTCCTGCGCTTCCTATGCCTTTCCGAATTCTCCTGCGCTCTGGCCCTTACGCGGCCGCGCTCACCGTGGGAAGCGCCTCCACATAGCTCAGGGTGTAAGGAGCTTCTCCCTTGGAAGGCGCGGAATTGATGGTATATTCGTGCACGCGGAAGACGTTGTCCTCAGAGCTGAGGGCCACGGGCTGGCCGGAGCACCCGGGGTAGCTGGTCTTCTCATACTGGAGCACGTTGCCGCCTTCATCCAGCTGCGAGCAGTAGGCGTCCAGGGTAAATTTCACAGGCTTGTATTCGCTGCCCGTCACAGGGGGCGTATAGCCGGTGATGGTCCCATCCTCCTCCTTGGTGAGGGTGCCGCCCTGAAGGATCTCGATGAGCTCCAGGATGGTCATGTTGTCTGTAAGGGTCAGGGTGTGGCCGGTGATGGTCTTGCGCTCAGGCTTCTGCGCCTTCAGAACGCCCTTGATCATCAGCTTCACGGCCTCTGTGGTTTCGATCTGGGGTTCAACGCCCAGTTTGGTGGCGGAGGTGATCGCAATGCTGCGGGGAGTATCCTCCTCAGTTGTTACAACAATCATGGCGCAGTCGATCATTGCCATCTCCGTGCCGTTTTTAGGTGTAGCTGCCATAGAAAAAAACCGTCCTTTCATATGTTGAAATCCAAAGGCAGTTTTCGCCGGGCCAGTGCGAAAGCTGCCTCCCATTGCCGCAGCGGGGCCCCG